>JALOPC010000223.1 GCA_025454095.1 Syntrophales bacterium
AACTCGTCAGGCTCCTCGGCGAGCGCGCCCGGCTCTCCGTCGAGATGGGCCGGATGAAGGCCGAAACCGGGCTTGCCGTGTTCGATCCGGTGCAGGAGCGCCGGGTCCTCGACGGGATCGCATCCCTGAACGAAGGGCCGCTTCCCTCGGAGGCGCTGCGGCACATCTGGCGCGAGATCCTCTCCGCGTCGCGCGCCCTTCAGGCGCCCCTGTCGGTGGCCTGCCTGGGGCCGGAGGGGTCCTTCGCCCACCTGGCGGCCCTCGAGCGCTTCGGAAGAAGCACGCAGCTCGCGCCGCAGGTGACGATCGGCGGCGTCTTCGACGCCGTGGAGAAACAGCGGTGCGACCTGGGCGTCGTCCCCCTGGAGAATTCCGTGGAGGGGCCCGTGCGAACCACCCTGGCGCGGCTCATCGCGACGCCCCTGTCGATACGCGGGGAGATCTGCCTGCGCATTTCCCACTGCCTGCTGGCGAAGGCGCCCCGGGGGAGAATCCGCAGGGTCTACTCCCACCCCCAGGCGCTGGCCCAGTGCCGGCAGTGGCTGGCGCGGCACCTGCCCCTGGCCGCTGTCGTCGAGACGGAGAGCACCTCGGCGGCCGTGCTGCAGGCCCGCGGCGACCGGCAGGGGGCGGCCATCGCAAGCCGCCTGGCCTCGGAGATCCACGGTCTTCCCGTCGTCGAGGCGGGCATCGAGGACCATCCGGAGAACACGACGCGCTTCATCGTCATCGGGACGGGCTCGAGCGGCCCGACGGGCCGGGACAAGACCTCCGTTCTCTTTTCGACGCAGCACCGGCCCGGGGCGCTGCACGCGGCCCTGGCCCCCTTCGCGTCGGCGGGGATCAACCTGCTGCGCATCGAGTCCCACCCGGCAAGGGACCGGATGTGGCAGTACCTGTTCTTCGTCGACCTCGAGGGTCACGCGGCCGATCGGGCCGTGAAGGACGGCCTGCGGAAGCTGAAGCGCAAGACGGCCTTTCTGAAAGTGCTGGGCTCGTACCCCCGGGAGGTGGAACCCTCATGATCTGCATCTCCGTCGTGCCCGCCACCAACGAGGAGGCGCTGTCCCTGCTGGGGCGGGCCCTGCCCCTGGCCGAACTTGTGGAACTGCGGATCGACCGCATCGAGGCCCCCGCGCTGCCGATGCTGCTGCATGCCGGCCGGGAGAGGATCGTGGTGACGAACCGCCGCCGCGACGAGGGCGGCTTCTTTGCGAGCTGCGAGACCCGCCGTCTCGAGCGGCTGCACGAAGCCGTCGAGCTGGGCGCCCGCTTCGTGGACATCGAGGCGCGAACGGGGAGCCGCGCCGTGGGCAGGCTGGCCGATGCGGTCCGGTCCCATGGCGGAAGGACGAGGCTCATCGTGTCGCACCACGACCTGGCGGGTACCCCTTCCGCCAGGACGCTGGCGGCAAGGGTGAAGGCCTGCCGGGCCCTCGGGGCAGACGTCGTGAAGATCGTGACCCTGGCGAACCGCGCGGAAGACAATCTCCGGGTCCTGGAGATCCTCCCGCAGGCGCGGGAGATGGGGCAGGACATCGTCGCCTTCTGCATGGGGGAACTGGGGCGCCTGAGCCGCGTGGCGGCCCCCCTTCTCGGGTCCTGCTGGAGCTACGCGAGCCTCGAGAAAGGCGCCGCATCGGCGCCGGGGCAGTTGACGGTCGCGGAGATGAGAGCCGTTCTGGGGATGCTGCATTCATGAGGGACGCCATGCAAGGGACAATGCGACACTTTGCCCTGTTCGGAAACCCCGTGGGGCACAGCCTCTCGCCGCTGATGATCAACGCGGCCTTCGGGGCCATGGGGATCCGCGCCGGCTACGAGTCTCACCGCGTGGATAACCTGGAACTGGCGGTGCGGATGATCCGCGAGAAACCGCTCGACGGCGTGAGCGTGACCCTGCCGCTGAAGGGGGCCGTCATGGCCTTCCTCGACGAGGTGGACGACGACGCCCGCGCGATCGGCGCCGTCAACACCGTGGCAAACGAGCGCGGATGGCTCCGGGGGTCGAACACGGACTGGTCGGCGCTCTCCGCGGCGATGCAGGAACAGTTCCCCCTGGGGGGAAGAACGATCGCCGTGCTGGGCGCCGGCGGCGCCGCCCGGGCCGCCGTCCATGCGATTCTCCGGGCGGGCGGGACCCCGATCGTCTTCAACCGGAGTCGCGACCGGGCCGAGTCCCTGGCCCGGTGGTTTTCGTGCGAGACGCAGCCGCTGGCCGCGCTGGGCACGACGGAGGCGGACGTCCTGATCAATGCAACCCCCGTCGGGATGCACCCGCACACGGAGCAATCCCCCGTGGACGGGCGTCACCTGGCCCGATTCGAATGGGTCGTCGAGACGATCTACAACCCCCTCGAGACGCGCCTGCTCCGGGAGGCCCGGGCTGCGGGCTGCGGCGTCGTCGCGGGGCTCGCCATGTTCGTCCGCCAGGGGGCGGAGCAGATCCGAACCTGGACGGGGCTCGAGCCCCCGGTGGAGCTGATGACGCGCGTGGTGCAGACGACCCTGGCGAAAAACAGGAGATAGGGTATCGGGTACCGGGAAGAGAACAAGAGAAGAACCGGGATGAAGAGATGACCGACGTAAGAGAAATCAAGCCCCTGGCGCGCGTGGATGCGACGGTGCAGGTGCCCGGCTCGAAGAGCTTCACCCAGCGAGCCCTCGTCGCGGCGTCGCTGGCCGAGGGGAAGTCGCTGTTGCGCAACGCGCTGATCGCGGAGGACACGGGTCATCTCGTCGGGGCGCTGCGGCTGCTCGGCGCGCAGATCGTTTGCTCCGGTCCGGACGTGATCGTCACGGGCACGGGGGGGCGCATCGCGAACCCCGGCCGCGAGCTGCACCTGGGCAGCAACGGGACGGCCATGCGGTTTCTCGTCAGTGTCGCGGCCCTCGGGCCGGGCGACATCACCCTGACCGGGGATCCGCGCCTCTGCGAGCGTCCCCTGAAGCCGCTGCTCGACGGGATCGGGAATCTCGGCGTCTCCAGCGCCTGCCGGAACGCCCCGGGCTACCCGCCGGTCACGATTCACGGCGGCACGCTGCGCGGCGGGCGGGTCGTTTTCCGGGACGTCGAGAGCAGCCAGTATGTCTCGTCGATCCTGCTCGCGGCGCCCTATGCCGCGGGGGACGTGGAAGTCGAAATGCAGGGTTCCACCGTGTCCCGCCCCTACGTGGAGATGACCCTCGCGACGATGAAGGCCTTCGGCGCCGCCGCGGAGAAAAGCGCAGAGAACCTGTATGCCGTGCGCCACGGCCAGCGCTACCGGGCCTGCCGGTATCTCGTGGAAGGGGACCTGTCGAGCGCGTCGTACTTCTTCCTCGCAGCGGCCCTCTGCGGAGGCACGGTCCGCGTCGCGAACACGAACTTCTGGACCCACCAGGGCGACGTGCGCTTTCTCCGATATCTGAAAGAACTCGGCTGCTCCGTCGCGGCCACGGACCAGTGGATCGAGGTGTCGGGCGGGAAACCCGTCGAGGGCGACTTCACGGCCTCCATGGAGGACATCCCCGACATGGTTCCCACGATGGCTGTGCTTGCGGCCCTGCGCCCGGGCAGGACCTTTATCCGCAACGTGTCGCACCTGCGGCTCAAGGAGAGCAACCGCCTGGCGGCCCTCGTGACGGAACTCGCAAAGACCGGCGTCCGGGCCGAGGAACTCGAGGACGGACTCGTCATCGCAGGGGGGAAGCTTTGCCGTATTGGGGCTCGTCGTCCCGGGCATGCGGATCCGAAACCCCGACTGCGTCGGCAAATCCTTCCCGGGTTTCTGGGCAGAACTGGAGAAACTCTATGGGAGCACGTAACGTCCCCCTAATCGGGTACCGCGGAAGCGGAAAGACATCGGTCGGCAGGGAGCTGGCGAAGCTCCTGGAGCGGCCCTTTTTCGACTCGGACCGGATGGTCTTCGCGAAGACGGGAAGGACCGTCGGCGAGATCGTCGAGGCGGGCGGCTGGCCGGCCTTCCGCGAGGCGGAGAAGGCGGTCATCGCCGAGCTTTCCGCCCTCGACCAGGCCGTCATCTCGCTGGGCGGCGGGGCGGTCATGGACCCCGACAACGTGGCGGCCCTCGAGGAGCGGGGGAAATTCGTGTGGCTGAAGGCCGACGCGAGGACCCTTGCCCGCCGGATGCAGGGCGAGAAAAACGGCAGCGGGCAGCGGCCTTCGCTCACGGGGGCGGGCACCCTGGAAGAGGTCGAACGGGTGCTGGCGGAGCGCCTGCCGGTTTACCGTGCCCTGGCCGATCTGGCCGTCGACACGGCGGGCAAAACCCCCGCAGGCATCGCCGCGGAGATCGCCGCCGCGGTGTCGGACGACCCGGCTCCGCGCCGGGTGAAAACAGACAGGAGGCGGCCCCATGTCCGGTAACACCTTCGGCGCCCTTTTCAGGGTCACCACGTTCGGGGAGTCGCACGGTCCCGGCCTCGGCGCCGTCATCGACGGCTGCCCGCCGGGTCTCGAACTCGCGGTGTCGGACATCCAGGAAGAGGTCGACCGCCGCAGGCCGGCGGGAAACACCGCATCCACGCCCAGGCAGGAGGATGACCGGGTGGAAATCCTCTCGGGGATCTTCGAGGGGAAAACGACGGGGACCCCGATTGCCCTCGTCATCCGAAACCGCGAGGCCGACAGCGGCGCCTACGATGACTTGCGGGAGGTCTTCCGTCCCGGGCACGGGGACTTTACCTATGCGAAGAAATACGGCATCCGGGATCACCGCGGAGGCGGACGCGCCTCCGGGCGCGAGACGGCGGCGCGCGTGGCGGCCGGCGCCGTCGCCCGCAAAGTCCTGGCCCGTGAGGGGATCGCCGTGTCGGGCTGCACGGTGGAACTCGGAGGCGTCGGGATCGAGACACGCTCCGGTGCGGAGGCAGGCTCGAACCGCCTGCGCTGCCCGGACCCGCGGGCCGCGGCGCGGATGGAGGCCCGGCTCGAGGAGGCCAGGCTTGAAGGCGACACCCTCGGCGGTATCGTGGAGGTGCGCGTGACGGGTTGCCCCGCCGGTCTCGGCGAGCCCGTCTTCGACAAGCTCGACGCCGATCTGGCAAAGGCCCTCATGAGCATCGGGACGGTGAAGGGGGTCGAGATCGGCGCGGGGTTCAGCGCGGCGCGGCTGAAGGGGTCGCAGTGCAACGACCCCATCGGGCCCGGAGGGTTCGAGACGAACCGCGCGGGCGGGGTGCTGGCGGGGATCGCGACGGGTCAGGAGATCGTAATCCGCGCGGCCTGCAAGCCGATCCCCTCGATCGCGCTGGAACAGGAGACGATCGACACCCGCGGAAACCCGAAAAGGATCTCCGTGCGGGGAAGGCACGACGCCTGCGTCATCCCGCGCGTCATCCCCGTCTGCGAGGCCATGGTCTGCCTGGTCCTTGCGGATCACCTGCTCAGACAGAAGGCCGTGCGATGAATCGCATTCTTATCGTCCCCCTTTTATAAAGGGGGACACAGGGGGATTTTCTTCTATGACAAATCCTCCCCTTCCCTCCTTTTGAAAAGGAGGGATGAAGAGAAAGAGCACATGGACAAATTCCCCATCGGCATCATCGGAGGCACGGGCGGCATGGGCCGCTGGTTTGCCGCTTTCTTCGAAAAAGAGGGCCACCCCGTCCGCGTTTCGGGAAAGGACACGGGCCCTCGCCCGGCCGAGATGGCGGCGGCCTGCCCCGTCGTCATCGTGAGCGTGCCCATCGGGGTGACGGAAGAGGTCGTCCGGGAGGT
>JALOPC010000224.1 GCA_025454095.1 Syntrophales bacterium
CTCCAGCAGTTCGGGCCGTGCCACGCCGAAGCCCACGCGAAGACCCGCCAGCGAGTAGCCCTTCGACAGCGTCCGCAGCACGATGACATTCGGATACCGCGACACCAGGCCGAGCGCATCCTCGTCGGCGAAATCCGTGTAGGCCTCGTCGATCACCAGCACCCCGTCGAGGCCGGCGGCAAGGCGCTCGAGGTCCCGTACGGGGGCGACCGTCGCCGAGGGGTTGTTGGGCGTGCAGACGAAGGTCAGATCCGCCCGGGCCGCGAGCAGCCCCTCCACGGGCAGGTTGTAGTCCTCGTCGTAGGGCACCTCCGCCGTCGCGGCTTCCTGCATCTCGGCCAGGGTGATGTAGAGCGAGTAGGTGGGCATGGGATAGGCGATCTTCCGCCCTTTCTCGAGAAACGCCCGCGCGAGAAGCGCCAGCATCTCGTCGCTGCCGTTTGCCGCCATGACCCAGTCCGCGGGGACCCCGTAGACCTCCGCCGCCGCCTCGCGGGCCACCAGGGCCATCGGGTCGGGATAGCGCCGGAGCCACTCCCCCTCGAACCCGCGCAGGACCGCCATCACCTCCGGCGAGGGCAGGTAGGGGTTCTCGTTCGTGTTGAGTTTGACGACCTTCGAGCCCGGCGGGGGCTGCTCCCCCGGCACGTAGCCCTGCATCTTCTTCACGTTGTCCCGAAAATTGATCATCATTCGCATCCGTATCAGCAGAGGTTGATGGGATCTTGTCCTAAAGGCCGGTCAAAAATGCTCAGATGCAAGGCGTCCGATATCCCGAGGAGCGAGGCCTCTAGCGACCCCGTTCCTCCTCCACGTTCTCCTCCCGCCAGGGGAGGAGAACAGAGGAAATAGTCTCCCGTAGGACGAGGGATGAGGCAACGCAGCAGATGAGTATTTTTCACCAGCCTGCCTTTTTACCTTGCCAGCTATCTCTTTTTTCCAGCTCCCTGTCAATGTCGTTCAACACCTTGAGCTTGTTCTGCGCCCAGTCCGGCCCGAGGTAGATGTCCCGGTACCCTTCCGCCGTGATCCGCTGGACGACCACGGAGGGCGGCAGGAGTTCGAGCACGTCGCAGACCGTCGACACGTAGTCCTCCTGCGTCATGAGCTCGATCCTCCCCTCCGCGAAGAGCCGGCCCACATCCGTTCCCCGAAGCGCCAACAGGGAGTGCACCTTGATGCCGTCGACGGGAAGGGCAGCAACGGCCCTGGCCGTCTCCATCATATCGGCGCGTGTCTCGCCGGGAAGCCCCAGGATAATGTGCGCGCAGATGAGGAGCCCCCTGCCCGCCGTCCTTTGCACCGCCTCGACGAAGCGCGCCGCATCGTGGCCGCGGTTCAGCCGCTCGAGCGTCCGGTCGTGAATGGACTGCAGGCCGTATTCGACCCAGACGTGCGACCGGTGCGCGTATCCCTCGAGCAGGTTCAGAATCCCGTCGTCCACGCAGTCGGGCCTCGTGCCGATGGAGAGCCCGACGACGTCCGGCTGCGCCAGGGCTTCGTCGTAGAGCGTCCGGAGCTTCTCGACGGGAGCGTACGTGTTCGTGAACGTCTGAAAGTAGGCGATGAACTTCGCCGCGCCCCGGAGATTGCGGTAGAGATCCTTTCCGGCACGGACCTGCTCCGCAACCGAGGGAAGCGGACCTTTCTGCCGCAGACCCGACCCCCGCCCGTCACAGTACGCGCAGCCGCCCACGGCGACCTTGCCGTCGCGGTTGGGTCAGGTGAACCCCGCGTCGATCTGCAGCTTGTGAACTTTGCAGCCGAAGCGATCGACGAGGAAGCTCTTGAAATCGCAGTAGCGCTTCCGGTTGTTCCGGAACTCGGGCTTGGGCATGGGGGAATTTCTGTTGTTTTTTTGAGGGGATGTTATTAAATAGTTCCTGCAAAGGCAAGGACGATGTCTCTTGCCTCGGCTCTACCGTTCGTGGGCGGGATCCCTCCCGTTCACGCAAGTGAAGCAAAGCGGATATGGCAAAGCACTACGACATCATCGTTGTCGGCGGCGGGCACGCGGGGTGCGAGGCGGCCCTGGCGGCCGCGCGGATGGGCTGCGAGACCCTGCTGTTCAACATCAATCTCGACTCCGTCGCGCTGATGTCCTGCAACCCCGCCATCGGCGGGCTGGCCAAGGGGCAGCTCGTGAAGGAGATCGACGCTCTCGGCGGCGAGATGGGAAAAATCGCCGACCGTACGGCCGTCCACTTCCGCCTGCTGAACTCCTCGAAGGGCCCTGCCGTGCAGTCCTCCCGCGTCCAGTGCGACAAACAGCTCTACCGCCTGGCGATGAAGGCCGTCGTGGAGCAGCAGAAGCGCCTTCATCTCCGGCAGGCCCTCGTGGAACGCATCGCCGTAGACGGCGGCCGGGTCGCGGGCGTGATCGACAGCACGGGGTTCCTCTACCCCGCACGGGCCGTCGTCATCACCACCGGCACCTTCCTCAACGGGCTCATCCACATCGGCACCTTCCGCACCCCCGCGGGCCGCGCCGGCGAGATCGCCTCCGTGGGCCTGGCCGAATCGCTGCGCGCCCTGGGGTTCGACATGGGGCGAATGAAGACGGGGACCCCGCCGCGCCTGAAAGCCTCCACGATCGACTTCGACCGTCTCGAGCGCCAGGACAGCGATCCCGCTCCACAGCCTTTCTCCTACACGACGGAGAGGCTCCGGGAGGAGCGCCTGCCCTCCTACTTTTCCCACACGACGGAAGAGACGCACCGGCTCCTGCGGGAGAACATCGGCCTCTCTCCGCTCTACTCGGGCGTCATCACGGGGGTGAGCGCCCGGTACTGCCCCTCTCTCGAGGACAAGGTGATGCGCTTCTCCGACCGGGGGCGCCACCCCGTCACGCTGGAGTTCGAGGGGCTCGACACGGAGGAGATCTACGCCAAGGGGCTCGGCAACTGCCTGCCTCTGGAGCTGCAGGAGCAGATCGTCCACAGCGTCCCCGGCCTGGAGGACGCGGAGATCATGCGCCCCGCCTATGCCATCGAGTACGACCACGTTCAGCCTACGGAGCTCAAGCAGACCCTGGAGACCAAGCGCATCGCAGGGCTTTTTCTGGCGGGCCAGATCAACGGCACCTCCGGCTACGAGGAGGCCGCCGGCCAGGGGCTCTGGGCGGGCATCAACGCGGCGTTGCAGACCCAGGGCCGCCCGCCCTTTCTCCTGGAGCGCTCCGAGGCCTACCTGGCCGTCATGGTCGACGACCTCGTGACGCGCGGCGTCGACGAGCCCTACCGGATGTTCACCTCGAGGGCCGAATACCGCCTGCTGCTCCGGGAGGACAATGCGGCGATCCGCCTCATGGGGAGGGGGCACGCGCTGGGGCTCGTCCCGGTCGAACACTACCGCGCGCTCCAGGGGCGCGTCGGTCGGATCGAGGGCGCGATTCGGCATCTGTCGTCCAGGACGGTCTACCCTTCGGCCGAGACCAACCGGGTCCTGACGGAGCGCGGCTCGCTTCCCATCCGCAAGCCCCTCTCCCTTTTCCATCTCCTCAAGCGCCCCGACATGGGCTATGACGACCTCGCGGTGTTCGACGCCGATCTGCCGGCCGTCGAAGAGCCGGAGAAGAGGCAGGTCGAGATCGAGTCCCGCTACGAAGAGTACATCAGCAGGCAGAACGAGGCCGTCGGGAAATTTCGCGAGATGGAGCGCAGGAAGATCCCCGACGGCATCGACTACACTCAAGTGCAAGCTCGACGCGGTCCGCCCGGCCTCCTTCGGACAGGCGCAGCGGATTCCCGGCATGACGCAGGCGGCCCTGGCGGCGATTCTGGTTTACCTGAAGAAGAAGGAGATGGAGTCGGCGGCCGCCGGCGCCTGAAAGGAGGGACATCATGCGGTGGAAAGACCAGGACCAAAGCGACAACGTGGAAGACCGCAGGGGGATGCCCGTCTCGAAGGGGATGATGGGCGGCGGCATCG
>JALOPC010000225.1 GCA_025454095.1 Syntrophales bacterium
GCGGTCTTGGCGAGGGGAAACCAGGGATAGGTCCGGCTGCGCACGCTTCCCGCACCGGGCGGCAGCTGAGCCGGCAGACAACCGACGATGCGGTCCGCGGCGCACAACACCACAGACCCGGACCATCGCCGGTCAGGATGAGCATTTGGATGAAGTCCCCGACACCGGCCTTCCCCTCCGTCGGCCGGATCGTAGTTGGATCATAGCCCTATTGGCCCGCTCCGTAAAGAGAAAAATTCGGGTCGGGATTGCCTGACCGGCCGTTTTGCGGTAGAAAAGTCCCGATGTCGATTTTCAAGACAGGAGGAGGCCATGGCATTTGTCACGTTCCGATCCGAATCGATCCTCAAGGAGGGGCTCTCCGTGGAGAACCGGGCGGGAAAGTCGAGATGCTGCTGTGCTGCCTGGGGGCCTGCCAGTGCATCGTGGCGCGCCTGTTCGCCAGGGCCCGGAAGATCCAGGTCCACGATTTCCGAGTCGAACTGGAGGGAGACCTCGATCCGGACGGCTTTCTCAGGGGCAAGGACGGCGTGCGGGCGGGACTTCATGAAATCCGGTACACCGTCCACATCAGGACGGATGCCGACGAAGAAAAAGTTCAGGAATTCGTGGAGTTCGTGAAAAGCCGCTGTCCCGTCAACGACTCCCTGCTCGGCCACGTCCCGATCGTGCAGAAGGGGGTCGTCATCGAGAGGTGATGCCCGCCCTGCCCTTCGGCGGGTCGCGAAAGGCGGCGTTGGGGTTCACGTAAGGGTCCCAGGCGCATTTCGGGCAATAGTAGGCGGGCCAGACGCACCCGCAGCCCGACCCGATGAGTTCGAACTGCGCGCAGGAGTCGCAGACGCCCGCCCCGCATCCCAGGCACAACGCGAATACGGCTTTCACCCGGCATGTCACGCATGCCTTTTCCTGTGGCTCCATGTCGAATGCCTTCCCGTTTCGGCTGCGCGGGCGGCCGCCCCGGCAGGCTGGGAAGCCCGGCCGTTGCGCACGGCGCTCCCGCCGCCGGTGCGGCGGATTGCGCCGGCCGGGACTCAGTGCGCCTTGGCCCGTTTCGCGGCGCCGCGCGTTTTCTCGCCGACGCTCTTCGTCCAGTCCCGGAAGGCGATCAGGATCGTGTCCACGGCGCCCTCGATCCCCACTTTTTCCGTGTTGATCACGAGATCGTAGTTCAGCGGGTCCATCGCGTCGGCCTGGAAATACTTGCGCACGAAGGCGATCCGGTCCGTGTCGCGCTTCTCGATGTATTTCTGGGCGTCGCCGTGCGTCAGGCCGCGGATCCTCATCATGCTCTCGATGCGGTACTCGAGCGGCGCGATGACCTTGATGCGGAACGTCGTCTCCGGCGGCAGGATGTAGCCGGCGCCCCGCCCCACGATGATGGCGTTGCCGTGCTTGCCGATCGTGCCGATCACCCTCGTGAGGTGCTTCAGGTAGTCGCTCGGCCACAGGTGCCGGGAGACGAACATGGAGTTGACCCAGCTCTCCATGGTGGTCATCGCCTTTTCGTCGAGCGTTTCGACGACCTTGGTGCTCATCTTGGAGCTCTCCGCCACGTGCTGGATGATCTGCCCGGCCATGAGGTCCATCTTCGTCTTCTGGGCGAGGACCCGCGCGATTTCACTGCCGCCGGCACCGGCCTGCCGGGAGATCGTGATCGTGAACACGTTTTCCGCGGCCTTCTCGCGCTGCCACTTGTCCAGCTGCTCCTGGACGATCCGCGCCTCGACCTCGCTGTCCCGGATCTGCACGTCCCGCGTGTAGTCGGGACAGTTCACGTTGCAGAGCGCGTCCGTGGCGACCTGGAAGCGCTTCTGGCAGTGTTCGCGCCAGGCGCAGATGGAACAAACTTTTCTGTCCAGACTCATGGTTTCTCACCCCCTTCGTCTCGATAGAGGCGTCCTGGTTTCCGTTTCAGCCTGTTGCCTTTTGCCTGCCGCTTTCAGCCTTCGCTCCGGCCTGTTTCGTTCCCCCCAGCGCCTCGAACCCGCACACGATGTCGAGAAGCTCTTCCGTAATCGTGCTCTGGCGCTGGCGGTGGAACTGCCCGAAGAGCTCCTCGAGCCGCTCCTCGATGTTCTTCTCGGCGCTCTGCATGGCCGCCAGCCGGCTTGCATTCTCGCTCGCCAGCGAATCGGCGAACGCCCGGTAGAGCGAGACGAACAGGTATTCCCGGATGAGGGACCGGAACATCGTCTCCCAGTCCTGGGTGAACATGGGGAGGGTCCGCGACTCCCACTTCCGTTTTTCAAGGCTCTTGAGCCACTCCTTGTCCACGGGAAGGAGCTTGAGGGTCTTCGGGCGGTACGTCGCCCCGGAGACGTACTCGTTGTAGTACAGGTACATGGTTTCGATCTGTTTCCTGAAGCGCCAGTCCTCGAGCACCGTAGTGATGTCCTGCACCATGGCGGTGATGCCGGCGGTCGAGCCGGGGGTGCCGAGGATTTCCAGGACCTTCTGCCCCGAGTCCTCGAGGATGTCGGCCGCCCGCAGGCCCACGGCGATGACGACGCGGTTCTCTGTCGAGATCCCCAGGGCGTTCATCTCCTTGAGGGCATGGGTGGTGATGAGGTTGTTGAACTGCCCGCAGAGACCCTGGTCGGTGCCGAAGACGATGGCCCCCATCCGTTTTGCCGACGCCGAACGCATCGGCGCAAAGCTTCCCCGGCTGCGCTTGAGAACGACCTGAAGCCCCATCTCGACGGTCCGGTTGTATTCCGACAGGGACTCGACGGCCTTCTGATACTGCCGGATGCTCACCGCCGCCAGGGCCTTCATGGTCTTCACGACGCCGAGGAGATCCTGGGCGCTCTGGATGTTGCGCTTCAACGACTCAATCGTTTGCATGGCTCGTCTCTTCCTTCATGGATTCCGTAGCCGCGCCGGCCGTGTCGATAAGCGTCTTGCGGTCCTCCAGGGTCAGCTTCTCCCCCGACTCGATCCGCCCGCAGAGATCGGCGGCCTGCGCAACCGTCTTCTCCCGCAGGGACGCCTCGGCCTCGCCGATTCTGCCGATCGGGATCGGATCCAGGCTCCCTCCCGTGATGGCCAGAAGCGCCGCGATCTGCTCGGCTACCCGGATGGGCTTGTACTGGGGCTGTTTCAGGATTTCGCGGACGCGCCAGCCGCGCTCCAGGACCCGGCGCGTCGCCTCGTCGAGGCGCGTGCCGAAGCGGGAGAAGGTCTCCAGCTCTTCGAACTGGGAGTAGGAGATGCGCAGATCGCCCGCCACGGCGCGGTAAGCCGGCAGCTGGGCCTTCCCGCCCACGCGGGACACCGACTTTCCGACGTCGACGGGGGGCAGGATGCCTTTCTGAAAGAGCCGCGGCGACAGGTAGATCTGCCCGTCCGTGATCGAGATGAGGTTCGTCGGGATGTAGGCCGAGATGTCCTGGGCCTCGGTCTCGACGATGGGCAGAGCCGTCAGCGAGCCCCCGCCGTGTTCCTTGCGCAGGTGGGTGGAGCGCTCCAGGAGGCGGGAGTGGATGTAGAAGATGTCCCCGGGGAAGGCCTCGCGTCCCGGCGGCCGTCGCAGCAGCAGGGAGATCTCCCGGTAGGCCCGCGCATGGTAGGTCAAATCGTCGTAGACGACCAGGACGTCGCGCCCCCTGGACATGAAGTACTCGCCCATGGAGGTCGCCGCGTAGGGGGCGATGAACTGCAGGCCCGGGGGGTCTTCGCCCACGGCGGCCACGACGATGGTGTACTTCATGGCGTTGTGCTGCCTGAGGTCGGCGATGACCTTGGCCACGTCGGAAGACTTCTTCCCGATGGCGCAGTAGATGCAAATGACGTTCTTGTCCCACTGGTTGATGATGGCGTCCACCGCAATGGCCGTCTTCCCCGTCTGCCGGTCCCCGACGATGAGCTCGCGCTGCCCCCGGCCG
>JALOPC010000226.1 GCA_025454095.1 Syntrophales bacterium
GTAGATCACCTGGCCGCGAAGGTCGACGGGCAGTTCCTTCCCGGCCTCGACGAGGTCGAAAAGCCGCTTGTGTGCCGCATCCCTTGCCGAGTAGATGACCCCCGTCAGCAGCACCTTGTCGCCGATGTTGAGCTTCTCCACATCCTGATCGGTCAAGGGCGTCTTGAGTTTTATTTCCGCCATGGTTTCAGTCTGTCCAGTCTGTCCAGTCTGTCCGGTCTGTCCGGTCTGTCCGGTCTATTCGGTCTTTCCGGTCGTTTCCTTTTATTTCCGCTCTTCTGCTCTTCCTCGCTTCCGCTCTTCCGGCCTTACAGGATGGCTTCCTTGTGCCGTGTCGCATGGCACTGGACGTTCACCGCCACGGGCAGACTCGCGATGTGGCAGGGTTCCACCTCGAAGAAAACATCGAGGGCGGTCGTGTTGCCGCCGTAGCCCATCGGCCCGATGCCCAGCTTGTTGATCCGTCCCAGAACCTCGATTTCCACCTCCGCCAGCTCCGGGTCGGGGTTGCGCTCACCGATCCTTCGGGTGAGCGCTCTCTTGGCCAGCAGGGCCGAGCGCTCGAAGGTCCCCCCGATGCCGACGCCCACCACCGTGGGCGGGCACGGGTTCGATCCCGAGGCCTCGATGCGCTTCACGACGAATTCCTTGATCCCCTCGAGACCCGCCGAGGGCGAAAGCATGTCCACGCGGCTCATGTTCTCCGCCCCGCCGCCCTTCGGGACGGCGACGATCCGAATCCGGTCGCCGGGGACGATATCGAAGTGGATCACGGCGGGCGTGTTGTCCTTGGTGTTGGCCCGCGTGAAGGGGTGGCAGGCCGACTTCCGGAGATACCCCTCGCCGTACCCCTTCCGGACTCCCTCGTTGAGGGCCGCCTTGAGGTCCCCGCCCGCCACGTGCACCTCCTGGCCGACCTCGACGAAGAGCACGGCCAGGCCCGTGTCCTGGCAGATGGGGGACTGTTCGTCGCGGGCGATGCGGGCGTTCTCCTGGAGCTCCCGGATGACTTCCCGGGCCACGGGGGATTCGTCCTGCTCGAGGGCCCGGTCGAAGGCCGCCAGGACGTCTTCGCCCAGGTTGCAGTTGGCGTCGATGAAGAGGTCGCGCACGGCCTTCGTGATCTCTGCTGCTTGAATTTCTCGCATCATCGTTCCTCTGTCCGCTGACGGCCGGATGCCGCCCCCTTACTTCTTCGCCATCTTGAGGATCTCGGCCACGAGCTTCTCGATGCCCTGGGCCACCTTCGAGATCGTCGGCCCCAGCATGTAGGCCGGCGTGGTGACGATCCGGTTGGCCTCGTCGACGACGATCCCCTCCACGGGGGCCTGGATGTGCTTGCCGCCCATGGCCTCGATGGCGCCTGACGCGCCGGCGTCGTTTCCGATGGTGAGCTTCGGGTTTGCCGCGCCGAGGACCTTCGCGGCGATCACGGGGGCGATGCAGATGAAGCCGATGGGCTTCTTCGCCGCGTGGATCTCCTGGATGAGCCTTGCCACCTCGGGGTTCACCGCGCAGTCGGGGCCCTTCACGGCGAAGTCGCAGAGATTCTTGGCGGCGCCGAACCCGCCCGGGAAGATCAGGGCGTCGATGTCGGCGGCCTTCACGTCCTTCATGTTCCTGATGTCGCCGCGGGCAATGCGGGAGGACTCGCACAGGACGTTTCTCGACTCCCCGCTGGGCTCGCCCTTGGTATGATCGATCACGTGCATCTGGCTGACGTCCGGAGCCATGCAGAGGATCTCGGCGCCCGCCTTGTCCAGAAAATAAAGGGTCAGGGTGGCCTCGTGGATCTCGGCCCCATCGTAAACGCCGCAGCCTGACAGAACGACACCGACCTTCGCCATGGGATTTACCTCCTGGATTTTGTGGACGGACGGAAGAGACAGGGGCCGGGCCCGGTCAGGATGGGCAAGGGTTCCCGCAGGCCCCGGGGTGAAATATAGATGAACGGGCCCCGGGGTGTCAACGAAAAACGCCCCGATCGCAGCCGGGGCGTCTCTCTCCCGAAGGCCCGGGGCACTCACTCCACAGAGGTCTTCCGCGGGAACCGGTAGATCTCGTATTCCGTGGGGGTCCCGATCAGCGCGTCGATCTTCGCCTGGGTTTCCTTGCGCTCGTCGGTGGCGATCCACTTCTTCCAGAACACATCATCGTCCCAGATGCTGATGACGAGAAACTCGTCGGGCCTTTCGCTGCTGTGCAGCGTCTCCCCGGAGATGTAGCCCGGCTGCTTCGAAGCTTCGCTTCGGAGTTTCGTGATCAGGTCCAGCAGTTCCTTCCGCTTGTCCGCCGGCGCCCTTCTCTTGATCATAACCTTGATCATGTTTCTGCCCTCCTTTCTCGCAGTCGGTTGGCCGAGGCGCATTGCGCTGAACGCCCGTTGCCCGTCTCCGGACATCGAGTCCGATCGGATCGACAGATCCGCGGTGGACCTGCCCCGGGTTCCACGGACCGGGCGGCCCTGGGCGCTTTCCCGCCGGATGACGGATGAGCCGGCCCCCTGTGACGGGACCGGTCAGCGCGCTTCGAAGAGCGTGAAGAGGAAGTCGAACCGGGGCAGAAGAGATCAGGGCCGGGTGCGAGAATCAGTCGGAGCCGGGAAACGGGCCCGGGGGATATGGGTTGTCTATTTCGACTTGGACGGGGACCGCTCCAGATAGTCGCTGGGCTCCGCCTTGAAGAACCGTTTCTCGGGGTAGTGGTAGATGTCGTAGGTCGTCTTCTTCCCCAGAAGCTTGTCGATCTGTTCCTGCAGCGCTTTCCGGGGCGGGCTGGCAATCCACCGCTCCCAGTCTTCGAGGGAATCCCAGGTGCTGATCACCAGGTACTCTTCCGGGTTGCTGACGTGGCGCATGGTCTCGCCGGAGATGTAGCCGGGCTGTTTCGATGCGAGGCTCCGCAGTTCCGTGATCAGGGTGACGAGGTCCTTCTCCTTCTCGGCGGGAACCCATCGCTTCAACATGACTCGGATGGCCATCGCGTTCACCTCCTTTCGCGGGAAGAACGGCTCAGCTGCCTGATGTATGATTACATGCGTCCTTCGGCGAGTTCAAGTGCAAAGATGGCGGGGCGATGGGAGCAGCTCAGGCGTCGTGGCGCGCAGTGACCCGGAGAATACCCTCCTCGGCGCCGAGTGGGATGGAGAGGTGGCCGGACGGGACATCGGTGTCGCGGGGGTTGATCCGGATCAGCGTGGCCCGGCCTCCCCGGACGGCGCCTTCCGACGTCATCCGGACGGTCGCCACGGCCTTGCCGGCGCCCAGTTCCACCACGGCAAGAGAGGCCTTCTTGCGGGAGAGGCCCTCGAGCCAGCGATGGAAGCGTTCGCTCTGCGCCCGCGTGCGGTGCGGGATCCAGTCCCAGTCGTTGAACATGAGCACATTGGGCCGGGCAAGGGCCCCGCATCGCGGGCAGCGCGGAAGGGGGTCGCGGGCCCGGAACTGCGCCTCGTCGACGTCGGGGTTCTCCCCCCGGGCCTCCCAGATGTCCTGCGAGCAGGGGCGCACGCACTGCAGGTGGTGGATGGAGCCGTGGCACTCCTCGAGGCGGCCCTCGTCGTACCCGGCCGCCTGGAACTGGCCGTCGACGTTGGAGGTGAACACGAAATAGCCTTCCCGTTTCCCTCGGCCGATCTCGAGAAGCCT
>JALOPC010000025.1 GCA_025454095.1 Syntrophales bacterium
CCCTTCACGTGGGGCTTCTTGTCCTTCATCTTCGCGAGCAGCCCGTTCGACGTGTCGAGCCAGATCTCGCTGAAGGGCCTCTCCTTCACGTTCCCGAAGGAGTGAATCCGCCAGAACTGGTCGGGGTGGACCTCGCCGTCCCAGCTCACGCACCCGATCCCGTGCCCCGAGCTGTTGCCCTCGTTCATCATGAGCAGCTCCAGCACCTCGGCGGCCCGTTCCGGGTCCTCGCGCAGCAGCCTCAGGTACACGTAGGGGCCGTCGGCGTGGTTGTCCACGGTGAGGACCTCCTTCTCGATGCCCCGGTCGAAGAGATCCTTCGTGCGCTCCATGATCAGATCGACGAGTTGCCTCGTCTCCTCGTGGGTGAGGTCCTCCTCGATGAGGGCCGAGCCCCGGCCCGAGTAGACCAGGTGGTAGAAACACACCCGCGGGATGTTCTCCTTCTCGATGAGGTCGAAGATGCCGGGGATCTCCCTCCAGTTCTTTCGGCTCACGGTGAAACGGATGCCCACCTTGATGCCGGCGTCGCGGGCGTTGCGGATGCCGCGCATCGTCCTGTCGAAGGCCCCCTTCACGCCCCGGAAGCGGTCGTGAACCTCCCGCAGGCCGTCGAGGCTCACGCCGATGTAGGAAAGGCCGATGTCGCTGAAGACCTTCGCGAGCTTCTTCGTGATGAGGGTGCCGTTGGTGGAGATGACCACGCGCATCCCCTTGCCGACGGCGTACCGGGCCAGCTCCGGCAGGTCGGGCCGCATGAGGGGCTCGCCGCCCGAGAGCAGCAGCACGGGCGAGCCGAAGGCGGCCAGGTCGTCGATGAGGCTCTTACCCTGTTCCGTCGTCAGCTCGTCGCTGTAGAGGACGTTCTGCGAGCTCGAGTAGCAGTGCACGCACTTGAGGTTGCAGCGCCGGGTGACGTTCCAGACCACGACGGGCCGCTTGTCGCTGGAGAACTGCAGCAGGTGCGAGGGCAGCTTCGCCGAGTGGCGCCCGTAGCGCAGGACGTCGGCGGCCTCCACGGCCCCGCAGTAGAGTTTCGATATTCCGATCATCGGATAGTACTCACGTATGTTTTCTATAGAGTGTGGTTTCCAAACTCTTTGAAAAAAATCCCCCTCAATCCCCCTTTGCCAAAGGGGGAAGTTTGGACTCCCTCCTTTGACAAAGGAGGGCGGGGGGAGGATTTTCAGGCCGCTGTCACTTGCTCGAAAAGTACTCTATGAGCGCCTTCACCATGCCCGGGATCGTGAACGTTTCCTGGTAGACGTCCACCGTAAACCCCTGCTTCTTCGCCGCGGCGGCCGTGACGGGACCGATGCAGGCGATGCGGACCTTTTCAGGCAGGCGCTCATTGCCCATTATCTTCCTAAAATTAACCACCGTCGAGGGGCTTGTAAAGGTGACGACGTCGACCCTGCCGGCATCGAGCAGGGCCTGCAGCTCCTCTTTCCTGCTCTTCGAGCGCACCGTCCGGTACGCGGTGACGATGTCCACCGCGGCCCCCTTCTTCGCGAGACCCTCGGGAATCACGTCCCTCGCCTCCGCGGCGCGGGGCAGCAGCACCCGCCTTCCCTTCAGGTCCACGGCCTCGAAGGCCCGGACCACGCCCTCGGAGATGTACTCGTCGGGCACGAGGTCCACGCGGATGCCCATGGCCCCGACGGCCGCCGCCGTCGCCGGCCCGATCGTGCAGATGCGGACCCCCTTGAGACCCCGGATGTCCCCACCCCTGTCGCGGAGCCTGGCGAAGAAATGCTTCACGCCGTTTGCGCTCGTGAAGACGATCCAGTCGTACCCGTCGAGGCCGTCAAGGGCCCGGTCCACGCCGTCCCAGCTCGCGGGCGGCGCGATGCGGATCGTGGGGAAGAGGATCGCCTGCGCCCCCTCGGCGGCAAGCAGCCGGGCGAACTCCCCCGCCTGCTCCTCGGGCCTCGTGACGACGATGCCCTTCCCGAACAGGGGCCTCGCCTCGAACCAGTCGAGCTTCGGCCGCAGCGCGACCACCTCGCCCACCACGAGGATGGACGGCGGCTTGAACGCCTGTTTCTTCGCCCTTGCCGCGATGTCGGCCAGCGTCCCCGTCAGCGTCTGCTGCCCGGGCGTCGTCCCCCAGCGGATCAGCGCCGCCGGCGTTTCGGGGGCCTTCCCGCCCTCGACGAGATTCCGGGCGATGTTCGCGAGGTTCTTGACCCCCATGAGAAACACCAGGGTGCCGATCCCGGCAAGCGCCGCCCAGTCGATGTCGCTCTTTTCCTTCGTGGGGTCCTCGTGGCCCGTCACGAAGGCCACCGTCGAGGTGTATCCCCGGTGCGTCAGCGGGATGCCCGCGAAGGCCGGCACCGCGATGGCCGACGTCACGCCCGGGACGACCTCGAAGGGGATCCCGGCCTCATGAAGAACCTCGGCCTCCTCACCGCCGCGGCCGAAGATGAACGGGTCCCCGCCCTTGAGGCGGGCCACGGTGATGAGCCTCGCGTCCTTCCGGGCCCTGCGCAGGAATTCCTCGTTGGCCAGGTAGTCGTAGACGACGACGTCGGCCTGCTCGATGCACTCGGCCCCGCGAAGCGTGATCAGGCCCGGGTCCCCGGGGCCCGCACCGATGATGTAGACTTTCCCCTTCTTTTTCAAATCCCTCTCCACTCCTTGCCCGCAGACACGTTTCCCTGCCCTACGACAGTTTCCGGTAGACTTCAGCCATGATCTGCCGGCCCCCGGCGGCCAGGATCCGCTCGGCCAGGATGCGGCCCAACGGCTCGGCCTCGGCGACGGGCCCGCGGACACGGTCCTTGACGAGCATTCGGCCGTCGAGACTCCCCACGAGCCCCGTCACGGTGATCGAGTCCTTCTCGATCTTCCCGTAGGCCGCCAGCGGCACCTGGCACCCCGCGCCGAAGACGGCCAGGAAGGCCCTCTCGGCGCTCACCTCGGTGAAGGTCTTCTCGTGGTTCAGGGCGGAGACGATCTCCCCGACGTCCTCGCCGCTGCGCACCTCGACCCCGAGGGCCCCCTGCCCGATGGCGGGCGTCATGATCTCGGGGGGGATGAACTGCGAGGCGCGGTCCTGCCAGCCCATGCGCTTCAGGCCCGCAGCGGCCACGATGATCCCGTCGAGGTTGTCGCGCTCGATTTTTTTGATCCGCGTGTCCAGGTTTCCGCGGATGGGGACGATCTCCACGTCCATGTAGATGTTCTTCAGCTGGCAGCCCCTGCGCAGCGAGCCCGTCCCGATCCGCGCCCCCGAGGGGATCCGCTCGAGTTTGAAGTCCCCCTTCGAGATGAGGACGTCCCGCGGGTCCTCCCGCTCGAGCATGGCGGCGATCTCGAGGCCTTCCGGCAGAAGCGCCGGCACGTCCTTCATGCTGTGGACCGCGAGGTCGATGCGCCGCTCCAGCAGCGCCTCCTCGAGTTCCTTGACGAACACGCCCTTGCCGCCGATCTGCGCCAGCGCCACGTCCTGCATCCGGTCGCCCGTCGTCTTGATGACGTGGACGTCCAGGGTGAGGCCCGGCCGGCGCCGGCGAAGCTCCTCCATGACGATTCCCGTCTGCTTGAGCGCGAGCGGACTTCCCCGCGTCCCGACTTTCAGTACCCTTCCGATGGCTCCGTCTCCTTTTCCGCGGGCTTGTCCCCGGGGCTTGCGTCCTGCGGGGACTCGGCCGCCTCGAGCCGGAACAGCTTGCGGATGGCGGCCACATAGGGCATGGCCCCGTTGGACTGGCTCTCCTCCTTGAGCCCCGTGACGGGGTCGTGGAGGATCTTGTTGATGATCTGCGTCGCGAGGATCTCGACGTTCTTCCGGTCCTCCTCGCCGAGGGCCCGCAGCCACGAGCCGGAGCGCTCCAGCTCGGCCCGCAGGATCGTCTCCGCCTTCTCCCTCAGCGACACGATCGTGGGAACCACCTCGAGGGTGTTGTACCACTCGGCGAACCTCAGGACCTCCTCGCCGATGATGCCCTCGGCCTTCTCGGCCTCCTGGAGGCGGTTGCGCACGTTCTCGTCGACCACCCCCTGCAAATCGTCGATGTTGAAGAGGTAGACGTTGTCGATCCGGCCCACCGCGGGGTCCACGTCGCGCGGCACGGCGATGTCGATGAGGAAGAGCAGGCGGTTCTTGCGGCGCCTGAGCGCCCCCTGGACCATCGCCGGGGTGAGGATGTAGCCCGCGGCGCCCGTGGAGCTGATGACGATGTCGGCCTCCTGGAGCTTTTCCTCCAGCAGCTCGAAGCCCACGGGGACCCCGTGGATCTCCTCGGCGACCTGCACGGCCCGCGCGTAGGTGCGGTTGGCCACGATGATCCGCCCCGCCCCGTTGTTGAGCAGGTGCCGGGCGGCAAGCTCGGACATCTCGCCCGCCCCCACCAGCAGGACCGTCCTGCCCTCGAGGCTCCCCAGGATCTTCTTGGCCATCTCGACGGCGGCGTAGCTCACCGAGACGGCGTTGCCGGCGACGGCCGTCTCCGTCCGCACGCGCTTGGCCGTGCGGAAGGCGTGGTGGAGCAGTTTGTTGAGGATGATCCCCGAGGCCTTCTGCTCCACGCAGTCCCGGTAGGCCTCCTTGACCTGCCCGAGGATCTGGGGCTCGCCCATCACCATGGAGTCCAGGCTCGAGGCCACCCGGAAGAGATGGCGCACGGCGTCGCTTCCGCAGTAGACGTAGAGGCACTTCTCCAGCTCGGCGGCGCCGAGGTTGCCGTGGCGCAGGATGAAGGACTTCACCCGCGCGATGGCCTCCTCCATGTCCTCGGCCCGGGCAAGGACCTCCACCCGGTTGCACGTCGAGAGGTAGAGGGCCTCCCGGACGGCCGGGGCCCTCAGCAGCTCATCGAGCGGGCGCACGACGTCGCCGCAGGAGAACGACAGACGTTCCCTCAGCTCCAGCGGCGCCGTTTTGTGGTTCATGCCGACGAGGATGACATTCATAAAAAAACCAGGCCCTCGCGCCCTTTGCCTACGTAAACTTGTGCACCGAGCTCAGGAAGTTGACCCCGATGAACGCCGAGATCAGCACGACGAGGGCCGCGATGGACAGCACGGCGATCTTTCTGCCCTTCCACCCGATGGCGAGCCGCTGGTGCAGCAGGAAAGCGTAGAAGCACCACACGGCAAACGACCAGATCGTCTTGGGGTCCGCGGCCCAGTTGCTCCCGCCCCAGGCCGTCTTCGCCCAGACGGAGCCGACGATGAGCCCCAGGGTCAGCAGCGGGAACCCCCACAGCAGACCCGTGTGATTAATGTTGTCGAGGTCCCCCAGCGACGGCAGGTACCGGGCGAGGCCCCCCATCCGGCGCCGGCGGATCTGGCGGTCCTGGATGCAGTACATGACACCCGCAAGCGAGGCCAGGGCGAAGAGCCCCTCTCCGATGATGGAGAGCGTGACGTGGATCGGCACGAGCCTGCCCTGCAGCGCGTCGGGGATGGCCAGCGTTCCCTCGATGCCCAGCGACGCGAGCATCATGAGCAGCACGGCGAAGGGCGCCACGATGGCCCCGAGCACCCGCGTCTTGGTCCGCGCCTGGACGGCGAGGTAGGCGCCGGAGACGATCCAGGCGAAGAAGGACACGGCCTCGAAGAGGTTCACGGCCACGTTGAACCCCCGCTCGGTGTACATGTCCAGGAAGTGGACGGCGTGCAGGGCCACGGCGAGGCCGAGGACCCACGTGGCGATCTTGGCCATCACGACGCGCCGCGCCACGAGCGACACGAGGTAGCCCGCGGTCGCCAGGAAGTAGGCCGCCAGCGCCGCCTTGAAGAACAGCGTGTCCATCACTTTCCCCCGGATCCCGGGCCCCGGGCCCCGGACCCTTTTCTTCCGGGCTTGCGCGCCGCCGCGTCCCGCCGGAGAGCGGAGAGATCGACGGCAACACCCGCCAGACGTTTCACGGTCTCCTCGACCTTTCTCCAGTGCCCCTTGCGGATCCGCTCCAGGATGTCGGAATCCACCAGGGCCTCGAAGACCTTGCGGTTCTCGTCGGACCCTTCCCCTCGCTCGATGATCCGGCCGCGCAGCTCACCCATGATCTTCAGCAGCGTCTCGTACTCGGGCCCGTAGCGCTCCTCGAGCTCCTGCCTGAGCTTCTTCGCCAGGGCCGGGCTCCTGCCCCCCGTCGCGACGGTGATGACCAGCTCCCCCTGCCGGCACAGGGCGGGCAGAATGAAATCGCAGCGGCCCGGGTCGTCGACGATGTTGGCCAGGACCCCTCTGTGGCGCGCGTCGCGGAAGATCCGCTCGTTGACGTCGCCGTCGTCCGTCGCCCCGATGACGAGAAACACCCCCTCGAGATGCTCCTCGGCGTAATCGGCCGCGATGTGGCCGATGCGGCCCTCCCGCACGAGCCCCTCGAGCCCGGGCGTCAGTTCCCTGCCCACGACGGTCACGCGGGCCCCGCACTCGAGGAGACGCTCCGCCTTGCGCTGCCCCACCTCGCCGCCGCCGACGACGAGACAGCGCCTGTCCGAGATGTCGAGGCCGATCGGGTAATATCTCATGAAATCCACTGTTTTCCCGGTTGATCCGATTGAAGGATGAAGCTATCACGACGGGTATCAAAATTCAAGCTGCTTGAAATCTCTCGCAAAACAGGCTATACAGCCATTCTGAGAATTCCCCGGGGGCTTCCCCGCCCTCCCCTGCACGGAGTGCCCGCAAGGCGCGTGTTCCATTCCCGATTCGCGCAGGATGACACCGAAAGGAGGCATCATGCCCGGCAGTTCGGACAAGTCAGCCGCACCAAGAGAAAAATGGGTTCGTTTCAAGCTGTTCGCCTCGCCTCAACTGGACGAGGCCCTGTCGAACTACCTCACCGAGATGGGGGCCCAGGGGGTCTTCGAAGAGTTCCTGGAGCCGGGGGTCTCGGACCTGCCCGAACCGGATTCTCAGGACGAGCGGGTCCTCAACGCCTATTTCCCCTCCGATGCCGACGACGCGAAGCGGGCGGCCCGGCTGCAGGCCTACATCGACTGCCTGGCCGAGCTCTTCCCCGACCAGGAGAAACCCACCTTCAACACGGAGCTCATCGTCGACCCGCAGTGGGGCGAGGTCTGGAAGCGCTTCTTCAAGCCCCTGCGGATCAGCAAGAACATCATCGTGAAACCCTCCTGGGAACGCTACTCCGCCACGGGCCGCGAGACGGTCATCGAGATCGACCCCGGCATGGCCTTCGGCACGGGCCAGCACCCCTCGACGAGCATGTGCCTCGAGGCCATGGAGGAGATCCTCCTGAAGGACCGTACCTTCCCGAAGTGGCGTGTCCTGGACGTGGGCACCGGCACGGGCATCCTGGGCATCTCGGCCGCCAAGCTCGGCGCCTCGACCGTCCTGTGCGTCGACATCGACCCGCAGGCCGTGGAGATCGCCCACAAGAACGTGGCCGTCAACCACGTGGGCGACCGCGTCGTCATCGTCAACAGCGACGTCGCCAAAATCAAGGGGAGCTTCGAGCTGATCGTGGCCAACCTCACGGCGGAGACGCTCATCAAGATCAAGTCGCACCTCGTCAAGATGATGGAGAAGGGCGGCTATCTCGTCATCTCCGGGATCATCGAGAAGAACCGGCAGGACGTGGAGAAGGCCTTCACCCGCGACGACCTGATTCAGCACAGGCTCATCGCCGACAAGGAGTGGGTCTGCTACGTCTACCGCAAGCCGTCAAAGGCCTGAGGGATGGTTCCCCGCATCTATTCCCCCCCTGTCCATGAAGGGAGAGACACGGTCGAGCTGGCGGAGGACACGGTCCGCTACCTGCGCAACGTGCTCCGCCTGGGCCGCGGCGACGAGATCCTTCTCTTCGACGGATCGGGCTGGGAGTACCGGGGCGTGATCGACCGCCTCGAAGGCCGGGAAGGCACGGCGCGCATCGTCGCCCGCGCTCGCATCCCCCTCGAGATCCCCGTGCATATCACGCTTGCCCAGGCCCTGCCGAAGGGCGACAAGATGGAGTTCATCGTCCAGAAGGCCACGGAGCTGGGCGTGGCCCGCATCGTTCCCTTCCGCTCCGCCCGGAGCATTCCGAGACGAACCGAGGAGAGGGCCGCCCGGAGGCTCGAGCGCTGGCGCCGGATCGCCGCCGAGGCGGCCGAGCAGTGCGGCCGGGCAGACGTCCCCGAGATCGCCGAGACTCTCCCCTTCCAGGAGGCCCTCGGGAAGGCCGGGCCCGGGGCCGTAAGGATCCTGTTCTGGGAGACCGAGACGGAGCGCTCCATCCGGAAGATCCTCGAGGACGACGCAACGCGCTCGGCAAAGGAGTTCTTCCTCGTCGTGGGGCCCGAGGGCGGGATCACGGGCGAGGAGGCGGAGCAGGCACGGCAGGCGGGCTTTCTCACCGCAAGCCTTGGCCGGCTCGTCCTGCGGGTGGAGACGGCGGCCCTTGCCATTCTCGCCATTTTCCAGTATGAATGCGGGCTGATCGGCGCACTCGAGGGAAAGGATCGCGATGGATAGGCACTACGGCGGGTTCTGGCGGCGGTTTTACGCCTTCACGATCGACAAGGTCATCCTGGGCTTCATCGGCATGATCCTGATGGTCGTGGGCACGACGGCCTTCGGCCTCGGCATCTCGTCTTACGACATGACCGCCGACCCCGAGGCCCTGATGGCCCTGGGGGGGAAGGTCTTCCTGCTCTACCAGTCCGTCACCCTCATCCTGGACATGGCCTACTTCAGCTACTTCCACGGCACGACGGGCCAGACGCCGGGCAAGCGCCTGCTGGGGCTGCGCGTCGTCCAGGAAACGGGCGAGCCGATCGGGCTCGGGACGGCCTTCCTGCGCTGGGTGGGATACATCGTCTCGGCCCTGCCCATGCTCATGGGCTTCCTCTGGGCGGGCGCGGACAGGCGCAAGCAGGGCTGGCACGACAAGATCGCGGGCACCGTCGTGATCGACCTCTACCAGGTCGTCGAGGTCGAAATCCCGCCAAAAAATGCCTTGACAAACCAAGGCAATTTATTTACTTAAGGCATTCTTCAGCACCAATGTGGGTCGGTAGCTCAGCAGGTAGAGCATCGGACTGAAAATCCGAGTGTCGGCGGTTCGACTCCGCCCTGACCCACCAGGAAAACGACGGGGGTTAACCAGCGATGGTTAACCCCTTTTCTGTTTTCAGCTGTTCTTGTCAACGAGGTGCTTAGCACCAGCCGCCCTCCAGAGTAATTTGAAGCAAAGCAAAAGTCTCTGACATATCAATTGACAATATTAACTATTAATTATATACAACTAATCGATATAGAATGACTATGTGTTGACATTATTATTGACATTCCTGTTGACAATATATTTGTTTGACCGTATATTTCCAGCAATAAGGATTGACAAGATTAGCCGTCGGATCGTTATAACAATCCGTAAAACAAAGAATAATGAGTGACAGAATCATGGACAACTCCAAGATTGCCAGGGTCCCGACATTCAGATCCGGGAACTTTGTATTCAGCCGGAAACATGATCGCTCCGAAATCGAACCGCTGATTTACTGCGCAAGGCTTCTCTATGAAACGGTCATCGCCATTCCGGTCTTGCCACAGTGGTCTACGCGCTTCGAGGAGGAAATCATTCGTAGATCGATTTTTGGAACAGCCGCCCTGGAGGGCAATCCCCTGAAGGAAGAAGAAGTAGGCAAGATTCTCCATGATGAACTGAGGGGCAGGAAAGCGGACAGGGCGGAACAGGAGATCAGAAACCTCAAGGCCGTTTATCAATACATCAGCGAACAGCCCCCTGCACCGTCGCCTGTCGAATTGACCGAGCCATTCATCATAGAAATACACAAAATCATTACCTCCGATATCTCCTACGCTGCAAACGTACCCGGGAAGTATCGCCCGCACGAAGTTAAAGTCGGGGATAAGGATCACGGTGGTGTGTATACCCCCCCCAAGTGCTTACCGGATATTGAAACCCTGATGGCGAAATTGGCCGAATGGATAAACAGCGATCCGGTAAAGGCCATGGACCCGCTCCTCAGGGGCGCTTTGGCTCATTATCATCTCGGCCTGATTCATCCTTTTGGAGACGGCAACGGAAGGGTCGCAAGGATTGTCGAAGCTTTCATGTTGCGGTTGTCGAACATGAAATATGTTCCGACCATGCTGTCGAACTACTATTATAGAAAAATGGACGCATATTACTGGGCCTTCTCTCTTGCCCGGAAGAGCAAGGAATACGATGTCACTCCTTTCTTTAAGTTTGTCCTGGAAGGCGTTATCGATTCGTTAAGCGAAATCAAGGACGGTATCACGTACAATCTACAGATTCTTCTTATGCGCGACTACATGGCGTATCTGAGAGAGAAGAAACGGGTCTCTCAAAGACAAGCTGACCTCATCAATATGCTGCTGAGCAATCGGCGCCCGGTCACTCTTCCAGACCTGCTCACGATGACGCCTTTCAATGCTCTATACAGAAATGTGAGCGAAAGGACGGCACGGCGCGACCTGCAGAAACTGGCGGAAAAAAGCATCGGTGCCCTGAAACTCCAGGATGGCAAGTACATGCTGAATAATGAACGGTTCAAGTAACCATGCGGATATTGGGGACGCCCCCAGATTGATGCTTGACTTTGCAGCCGGTTCCTCGGGAGCCGGCCTTTTTGTCAACACCCGCCGCATTCTCCTACTGTCAAAAATACTGAACAATAACAATTGACATCATAAGCATGACATGTAATACACGTCGTACATATATTACTCACGAGCGGAGAGAATTGCCATGGCGAAGACATTGAATGTCCGGATCTCGGACGAGATCGAGCAGAGACTCGATCTTCTTGCAGAAAAGACCAAGAGGCCCAAGAGCTTCTACATCAAGGACATGCTGGAGAAATACCTTGATGAGTATGAAGAGGCGTACCTGGCCCTCGAGCGCATCTCCGAAAAGAACGCAAAATATTACACAAGCAAGGAGGTCAAGAAACTCCTTGAGCTATAAGGTCGCCTGGCATACAGAGGCGCTGGAGGATCTCGCGAGACTCGACAAGTCCCGGGCACGGGAGATCGTGGGCAAGGTCGATGATCACCTTTCGGAAGATCCCCTTGCCCTGGGGAAACCCCTGAAGGGCATCTTCCGGGGTCTATTCCGCTACCGGTGCGGAGATTACCGGGTCATCTACTCCATCGACCGCAAGGAAGAGTTGCTGAGCGTGCTGACCGTGGGGCACAGGAAGAATGTGTACAGGAGGGCGAGATGAAGATCGAGATCAGCAAGACCCAGTACAAGACGCTCGTGAAGGCCCTGTTCCTGGCCAACTGGGTCGTCAATTGTCACGAGACGGACGAGCCTGACGACGAGTTCGAGCGGCTCGAGCAGTACATCCTCTCCCAGGGGAAATTCTTCGACCTCAAAAACGTCGAGTTCGACGAGAAGCACGGCAAGTATTACCACGACTCGGATTTCGAGATGAAAACGGTGAAGCTTCTGGACGACTTCGTCGACATATCATTCTGGGACGAGTTGACCGAGAGATTGGCGGAGCGCGACTTCGTCAGTACCCTGGGAGAGAAGGCAATCCTGAAGATGTCCCAAGACGAGCGGTTTACCAAGTTCTACGAATTTGCCGATTCGTACGCGGCGGAGTTCGCCGAGAACGGCATAGACAACCTCGTGCTCCGCTCCGACTCGAAGGAATAGCGAAACGCGGGCCGAAGCATCGACCGCCCTGACCCGCCGGGAAACAACGAAGGCCGGTTCCCATGGAGCCGGCCTTTTTTATTCGGCCGGCACGATGATACCAAACGAAGCAGTCTTTTCATTTAGTGCCACCAAACGCAATAGTACTTGCATTTGGTACGGAAGCATGGCAGGGTACTTTTTACAATGACAATGGAAACGATCAAGACCAGGACATTCTGGCTCGAAAAAATTCAAAAGGAATGGCAACGGTCCATTCTCTGGCTTTCCGGGGTTCGGCGGACGGGAAAAACCCTGCTATGCAAGAGCTTGTCCGATGCAGACTACTACGACTGCGAGCTTCCCTCCGCTCGGCGGATGATGGAAGATCCCGAAAGTTTCCTGAAGGGGCACCGGCGGCGACGGATCGTGCTGGACGAAATCCACCGGCTGAGAAATCCGTCGGAACTGCTCAAGATTGCGGCCGATCACTATCCCGATATCCGGATCCTCGCGACCGGCTCATCCACCCTTGGGGCGTCCGCAAGGTTCCGTGACACGCTCGCCGGCAGGAAATCGGATCTCTGGCTTACACCGATGATAAAAAACGATCTGGAGGACTTCGGCAATACGAACCTTCATCATCGTCTGCTCCACGGGGGATTGCCGCCCTTCTTCCTGGAGAAAACTCTACCGGAGCAGTGGTTCCAGGAATGGATTGAAGCCTATTGGGCGAAAGACATCCAGGAGCTTTTCCGGCTTGAGCGCCGCCATGCCTTTCAGCGTTTCGTGGAACTCCTCATGGCCCAGAGCGGGGGCATTTTCGAGGCAACGCGCTTCGCCCGGCCCTGTGAGGTAAGCCGGCCCACCATTACCAATTATCTGGCCGTCCTGGAGGCAACGTATCTTGTCCACGTGGTAAGACCGTTCAGCACCCACAGGGCAACCGAGATCGTTTCGGCACCGCGCGTCTACGGTTTCGACACAGGGTTCATCTGTTATTTCAGGGGATGGGACCGGCTGAGACAGGACGATTTGGGTACGCTCTGGGAACATTTCGTTCTGAACGAAATCTACGCACACCTCCAGAGCCGTCATGTCCGATACTGGCGCAACAAGCGGGGGCTCGAAGTGGACTTCGTCATCGCCGGTCGGAAAGGAAAGCCTGTCGCCATCGAGTGCAAATGGTCCGCCGCGCACTTCGATCCCGCGGGATTGCATGCATTCCGGAAATCATACGGCAGCGGGAACAATGTTCTGGTCGCCAGCGACATCGAAAAGCCCTACAGCCGGACGTACGGAGATATCGAGGTCCGATGTGTCGGTCTCGAGGATCTGATGAAAGCGCTTGCATACGACGGTTCGACTCCGCCCTGACCCGCCGGGAAACAACGAAGGCCGGTTCCCATGGAGCCGGCCTTTTTTTGCGCAGGTGAGATGGACAGGCCCCGCATGAAACGTGCCGGCCCTAAATGCCCGCCGGGAGGGCAGGAGCCCTTTTTAAGACAGACGCCATGGCGCGATGCCGCCGGTATGCCTTTTGCTCGTTGTTCATGCCGAGGAAGGGGGAGACCCCTCCACGTCATTTTGCCCGTTGTCACGCTCCCAGCTGTCTTTCCGCCTCCCCTGCTTCCTTTCTCTTTTCGGCCTTACGAGTTCACCGATTCCTACGAGGCGGAGTTCGCCGAGCACGGGCTCGACAATCTCGTGATCCGCTCCACCGC
>JALOPC010000227.1 GCA_025454095.1 Syntrophales bacterium
TGGGCCCCGGCGAAGTGAGGCTGGATGGCGAGCGCCTGCTCGATGTGGGCCGCGGCTTCGTCGATCCGGCCATCCACGATGAGGGCGACGGCGAGGTTGTTGTGGGCGAGGAAGTTCTTCTCCGTGACGGCCAGCGCGCGCGCGAAGAGCGAGTGGCTGTCCCGCCAGTGGGCGATCTGGCCGTGCGTGACGATCATGCATGCCGCCAGGGCCGCGCAGGCTGCCGCCGGAAGAACGGCCGCCGGCAGCCGAAACCGCGCCGCCAGGTCGAAGGCCCCCCAGCTTACCGCGATGAAGGGTCCGATCAGGGGGATGTAGGTGTAGCGATCCGCCATGGCCGCATCCCCGAGCTTGATCAGACCGATCACGGGCAGGAGCGTCACGAGGTACCAGACCCAGCCGAAAACCAGGTAAGGAACCCTCCGGCCCCGCCAAAACACCCCGGCCGAGACGGCGGCCAGAAGCAGGGCACTGGCCAGCACGCCCGCGGGGGGCCAGGGGTGCAGGGGGTAGAAGACGGCAAGCCCCGACGGCCAGATCGTCTTCCACAGGTACAGGACGTACGAGACGAGGGCATTGCCGAGACGATCCGCGAGGGAGAGCTGCGCGAGCGACACCACGGCCCCGCTCTTCTGCTGCGTGACGATCGCCACCGCGCCGGCCGCGATGGACAGGATCGCCAGGGGGATTTTCTCCGCAACGAGGGGAAGAAATCGACGGAAGTCCCTCCCCGGCCCGGGTTGCGGCTGCGGCCGTTTCCGCTCTTCCTTGCGCCTGCGGTCTTTCTTCCCCGTCGGCCCCGCGGGACCGGCAGCGGCCTCCGGCGCGCCCGCTGCCGGCCGGACGGCGTCGAATCTCTTCAGCGGCCACCAGTCCATGAGCAGCAGGATGACGGGCACGGTGACGAGCATCGATTTGGCCATCAGGCCCGCCAGGAAAGAAAAGAACACGAAAAGATACCGCTTCATCCCCGCCCGCTCCGCGTAGAGGGCGTACGCCCACAGGGTCAGCATCCAGAAAAAGCTGCTGAGCACGTCCTTGCGCTCTGCGATCCAGGCGACCGACTCCACGTGCAGGGGGTGAAGGGCGAACAGGGCGGCGACGAAGGCGCTGCGCCACCGGGCTTGCGTCATGCGCTCCAGGGCGAGGAAGAGCAGGATCGTGCTGAGCGCGTGAAAGAGCACGTTGACGAGGTGGTGGGCGCCGGGTCCGGGCCCGAACACCTGGCAGTCGATCATGTACGAGAGCCACGTGAGCGGGTGCCAGTTCCCCTGGGTCGTCGTCGTGAAGGCCCACTGCACGCCGTACCCGGTCAGGCCGCGCTGGACGATGAGGTTTTCCTGGGCGTAGAACGGGTCGTCGTAATTGACGTAGTCGAAGGATGCGACCTGCGCGTAGACAGCGGCCGTCAACACCGCGAGGGCGATCGCAACGAGGGCGTTGGTTCGGGTCCTGTTCATTGCAGTCATGACGGAGGGCCTTTCGGGGTCTGCGCCTGCGCTTGCGGCGACCCGTTATCTAGGATTGGAGGGGCCTTCCCGTCAAGAATTTTTTCGAGGGTCACCGGCCCGCGGCGGGGGGCTCCGTTTCCGGCGGAGACTCTTCTCCGGTCGGGGCCGGCGTCTCGCGGTTCCGGATGAGCCACTCCAGCCTGTCCAGGAGGACCCGGAAGGTCGACGAGTCGCGGGCCGAGACGGCGATGGCGTCGAAGCGTCTGCACAGGGCGGCCAGCAGTTCCTTGTCCGCCAGCCGGTCCTCCTTGTTGAAGACACGGATCGTCGGCTTCGTCGCGATGCCCAGCTCCGCGAGGATCTTTTCCACGGCGACGATGTGCTCCTCGAAATCGGGGTTGCTCACGTCGATGAGGTGCAGGAGCACGTCGGCCTCGTTGAGCTCCTCGAGGGTTGCCCGGAACGCGGCGAAGAGCTCCTTCGGCAGGTTGCGGATGAAGCCCACCGTGTCGGTGATGACGGCCTCGGTGTCGCGGGGGAACCGCAGCCGCGAGCTCTTCGGGTCGAGCGTGGCGAAGAGCCGGTCCTCGGCCAGGACGTCGCTCTGCGTCAGCGCGTTGAGCAGCGTGGACTTTCCCGCGTTGGTGTACCCGACGATGGAGATGACCGGGAGCCCCGCCTTCTCGCGGCCCGCCCGGCGGGTGTTGCGGCCCTTCTGGATGCTCTTCAGGGCCCCTTCGAGCCGGTGGATCTTGTCCCTCACCCGCCTGCGGTTGATCTCGAGTTTCGTCTCGCCGGGTCCGGTGCCGCCGATCCCGCCCGTGAGGCGCGACATGGCCGTGTTCTTCTCGATGAGGCGCGGCAGCAGGTATTTCAGCTGGGCGAGCTCCACCTGGATCTTGCCGTCGCGGCTGTGGGCCCTCTGGGCGAAGATGTCCAGGATCACCTGGGTTCGGTCGATGACCTTCAGCTCCGTGAAGTCCGTGATGGAGCGGACCTGCGCGGGCGTCAGTTCGTGGTCGAAGATGAGGAGGTTCGCCCCGATCTGCAGCGCGCGGATCACCACATCCGAGAGCTTTCCCTTCCCCATGAGGTACTTGGGGTCGATCTCCGGGCGGTGCTGGGTGATCGAGTCGAAAACCTCCACGCCGCAGGACTCGGCAAGCTCCTTCAATTCGGGCAGGGTGTTCACGCGGCTGCGCGGATCCGTCTCGACGCGGATGAGGATGGCCCGCTCCCGCGAGGCGACCCTGCGGGTCCGCTGCGTGCGGGCGATCTGGTCCTCGAGATCCCGGATGAAGCCCGCGAAGTCGAGATCCATCCGGGCGGGGTGAAGGGGCTCCGTCTGGAGCCAGTAGCGCCCGTCGGGATTTTCCGGGATGAGGTGGGCCGAATGGGTCCTGCCGGGCTGCCCGTCTTCCTCCACCGTTACGGCGCTGATGAAATCGAGGCGAAGCAGGGCGAGGTCGGTGAGATCGTCGCGGGTGAGCGGTTCCCCGTTGAGGTGGGTGTGGACGAGCCGGAGCCCCTTGAGGCGGCTCTCGCCGGAGCGGAATTCGTCGAGGCTGGGGATCATGATCTGGCGGTGATCCCCGACCACGACAAAGTGAATGTCGCCCTTGCGGCTGATCAGGACGCCGACCTGTCGGTTAATTTCCCGGGAGATCTCGCAGAGGTGCCGGGCAAGCTCGAGGGTGAGAACCCGGTCAGTCGGGGTTTTGCGGCGGTAGAGCTGCTGGATGCGCCGGATCTGGCCGGATTTGAGGCCGGATAAATTTCCATAGATTCTATTGATGCTTATGCCTCCGGAACAGTTTGCTGGTGCGCTCTGTCAAAGCCCTACAAAGGGGTATCGGGTCCAGGGTCTAGCGTCTAGGGAAGGAAGGGGAAGGGAGTTGTCTTGTTACGATACCCTATACCCGAAACCCGCGAGACCGAAGGGCTCACTTGAACTTGTGCGGGCTGACCTTTCGCTCCATCGTGTCGAGAAACTTGGACCATGCGTCGGTCTTGAATTGAGACACGAGCTTGCGGGACTTGCCGGCGCCGCACTTCGGGCAGGGGTAGTCGATCCCGTCCTCGCTCAACTTGTGGAAGACCTCGAAGACATGGGCGCACTTTACGCATTCGTAATCATAGAGGGGCATGATCGCAACTCCGTTGCTTGAGGCTAAAGGCTGATGGCAAAAGGCGAAGAGCATATTGTATTTCCATGCGCCTTAAGCCATTTACGCCTTCGGCGTAAATATGTCTCAGCCCCGGGGTCTTGTCAAGCCCATTTGACGAGAAGAAAATCCCCCTCTTTCCCCCTTTGAAAAAGGGGGACGAAAGGGGGATTCGTCTCGAAAAGGAAAACCCCGGAGGGCTTGCACCCCCCGGGGTTTTTACTGCTGAAAGCTTCCGATCGTGATCGCTTAGAACGCGAAGTTCAGGGCGTTCATGAACATGAAGGTGTCGTCGAGCTGGGCGGCTGCATTGGTGCCCTTGAAGTAATCGCCGGTCCAGAAGTAGCCGAAGCCCACCGTGTAGGTCAGGTTGTTGTACAGCTTGTAGTTCGCATAGATGTCGAATTCCTTGCCGTACTCGTCATCCAGGAAGCCGGCCGGCTTCTCGTCGGCCTTCAGCCAGGCATACTGGGCCACGATCTCGAGCTGGGGATTGACCTTCCAGCCGACGTAGGGCTTGAACATCATCAGGTTGGTCTCGTTGCCGCCGGCTGCGGATGCCGGAACGTTGTTCACGAAGCCGCCCGTCGTGTTCCGGACCTGGCCGAGGACTGCATTGTGCTTGCTGAACCAGTAGTTGCCGTACATGAGGAGCGGATCCCAGGCCTGGCCGCCGGGCACGCCGGACTCGACCTTGTCGGTCGTGGTGGGGTCGTCGCCGGTGACCCAAGCGAACTCGAGGCCGCCGTAGAAGGCGCCCATCGTGTACTTGGGATTCAGGTACAGCGAATAGCCCTTGCGGTCGATGCTGTTCCCGTTGTCAAGGTCGATATCGCCGAAGACATAGCGGAGTTCGGCCTCGATGGAGAAGGGGCCGGAGGTCCACTGCACGTAGGGGGCGAGCTCATGGAACGTGTAGGTGAAATTCTGTCCGCCGATCGTGGTGACAAGACCGTCAGCGGCATTGTAGTCGTACTCGTAGCGCAGGCCCGCCTGGCCCGTGGCCCAGCGGTAGATCGCGAAGATGTGGTAGACGTCGTGGTCGTTGTCGGTGCCGCCGAGCGTGTAAGCGCCCTGGCGGGAACCTTCACCGGTGTTGAAGCCGGCAGCAGAGGTAATCGCGGCTTCGCCGCCCGCCCTCTTCTCCCACTCGAGACCGAAGGTCCAGGGGCCCATCATGTAGCGGTAGTGGATCCCGGCGTCGGAGTCGAAGTCGTCGCAGAACGCGCAGGTGCCCCACACGCGGGAGGGCTGATAGCCGACATCAAATACGCCGTAAAGGGCGTTGAAGGTCACGTAAGCGCGCTCCCAGGAGATGTTGCGCTCCGTGGCGATCGCACCCATCGTGTTGGTGGAGGCAGTGGGGCTGGGTGCCGCGGCTGCGGGGTTCTCGCCCCACACCCTTTCCAGGGCGTCGAAGCGGGTCGTGAGCTTCAGGCCTTCCTGCACCTGGATCTCGAACTGCATTCTCAGGCGGTTCGCGATGTTGGCGCGGGAGTCCGCTTCCTTCACGAGGGCGGGATTCTCGGCATAGGTGCCGTACACGTAGAGTTGACCGCTCGCCTTGATGTTGGGCTGAGCGGAGGCCGTCATGGCGAAGCCCATGATCAGGCCGACAGCGAGGAAACCGATTAAAAGCTTCTTCATTTTCTCCTCCTCATTGAGTTTGGGATTGGGAACGTCCCCGGGATTACCCGGAGGACATCCGAGGAATCTTGCGGCCTTGTGGCCGCCGGGATCGGGATGGACTCGCTTGCCTTCCCGAAACCGAAAATGCCCTTACTCACCACCCCCCTTCTCGGGGCATAGTGCCCCCCCTGTTTTATTAGCGACAAGAACTAGCATCGGCGAAAACCCCTGTCAAGCATTTTTTGGCTGCCCATGCCCCGAGACCAAAGCCCGCGGCGCCCGTTCAGCCTGCCTGACACACAGAATCCCCGCTCCGTCTCGGAACGGATGCCCCAAGCATTCAGCAATTCCCATACCACCCAGGATCTACAGCAATGGTTTGAACTTAAGTAATTGAATATATGATATTTATTATGGATAAGGCGGGTTTTTTCCGGCCGACGATATACGCCGGGAGTTGTTCGGGGTGTGCATAAAAAAACACACACGTCCCTGACCGAGGCATTTTTGCAACGGTTTTGACCGTAAAATCCTGTTAAATAACCCACTTTTTTCTTGACAAAAAAGGACCTTCAACTTATAGTGCGTCGGCTTTTCAGAGAGGGGTACAAGGGAGTAACTTCATGCGCCTTTTCCATTCGGGAAGGCGCACTCGCCAACCCGGTGGCGCTTCTGCCGGATCTCCAGCCCGCCGTACGCGGGCACGGGGTTTCTTCCGGGCGCTCAACCGGCCAGAGGACCCGGCCTGCGGGCAGGGTGTTTCGATACCGGGAAGGTTCTCCCTGGAATATCACCGAAAATAACGTTCATATGGAGGTGGAGTGGAGATGGCAGACGTACAATTGAAAGATGTGTATCCGATTCCGGAGAAGCTGAAGAAGTCGGCCTGGGTAGCCGGGAGAGCGGCCTACGACAAGCTTTGGAAGCGCTCCATCGAAGACCCCAACGGGTTCTGGTCCGAAGTGGCCAGCGAGTATGTCGAGTGGTTCAAGAAGTGGGACAAGGTCATGGACTACAACTTCGACATCAAGAAGGGGCCCATCTACGTCAAGTTCTTCGAGGGCGGCAAACTCAACGTATCCTACAACTGCCTCGACAGGCACCTGAAGACCCGCGGCAACAAGGTCGCCATCCAGTTCGAGGGCAACGAGCCCGGCGACGACAAGGCCCTCACCTACAAGCAGCTCCACGCGGAAGTCTGCAAGTTCGCCAATGTGCTGAAGGGCCTCGGCGTGAAGAAGGGCGATCGGGTGTGCTTTTATCTGCCCATGATCCCCGAGCTCGCAATCGGCCTGCTGGCCTGCACCCGCATCGGCGCCATCCACAGCGTCGTGTTCGGCGGGTTCAGCTCCGACGCCCTCAGGGACCGCCTCCAGGACAGCACCTCGAAGATCCTCGTGACCTGCGACGGCACGTTCCGCGGCGCCAAGGCCGTTCCCCAGAAGACCAACGCCGACGACGCCGTCAAGGACAGCCCGTCGGTCGAGAAGGTCATCATCGTGAAGCGCGTGGGCGACAAGATCAAGACCTCCATGGGCCCCAAGGACATCTGGTACGAAGAGGCCATGGCCAAGGCCTCGGCCGACTGCGCCCCCGAGTGGATGGATGCCGAAGACCCCCTCTTCATCCTCTACACCTCCGGCTCCACCGGCAAGCCCAAGGGCGTCATGCACACGACAGGCGGCTATCTCGTCTTCGTTGCTTACACCCACAAGATGATCTTCGACTACCACGAGGAGGACATCTACTGGTGCACCGCCGACATCGGCTGGGTCAC
>JALOPC010000228.1 GCA_025454095.1 Syntrophales bacterium
TTTCTCGCGAGCTCCTGGTCGAGGCCGGTGCGGACCCGCGGGGATTGCCGCCCGGGATCGACGCGTTTCTCTCGCTTCCGGGGTTCCGGAATCTCCAGGCCCTGCCGCGAAAGGTGCCGTTCCTCAAACGGATTCTCGGCGGGCTCGTAGGATCGGGCGGTCCCGGCCTCGTGCTGCGCAAGCAGGGAGACGACCCCTTTTCGTCCCCTTCTCTCAGGCGGGACATCGAGATGCTGATCCGGCTGTTTGAATCGCTCGGCGACGGGATGCGGACAGACGGAAAGGAGCCCTGACATGCCCCTGCAGGTCGAACAATTCCGATACGGACACGACAACCTGGGGTATCTCGTTTTCGGCCCCTCCGAGGCCATGGCCGTGGACGGGGGGGCCTGGCAGGAAATCCTCGAGTTCGCGGGCCGGCACGGCCTGACGCTGCGCTACGTGACCCACACCCATCGCCATCACGATCACGTCGAGGGAAGCGATCAGCTCCTCGAGAGGTCCGGGGCCCGGCTCCTGGGCTTCGAGGAGCTTCAGGACGGCTCCGCGATCGCACTTGACGGGGAGCCCGTCCATGTGTATCGTACGCCCGGCCATTCGATCGACTCGGTCTGTTTCCACGCGGGCCGGTACCTGCTCACGGGGGACACGCTTTTCACCGGGACGATCGGGAACTGTTTCTCGGGCAACCTTCGGGCCTTTTACGAATCCGTCCGGAGACTCATGGCCCTGCCGGAAGACACGGTGGTCTTCCCCGGCCATGATTACATGGAGCTGGCCATTGCGTTTGCGCGCCACCTGGAACCCGACAACCGGGACCTGGATGCCTACATGGACAGCCACGAGCCCGATTGCGTGCGTTCGCTGCTCCGCGACGAGCTGAAAGTGAATCCCTACACGCGGTTCAACGACCCGAACATCGTCGCGATCCTCAAGAAACGAGGCCTCCCGGTCGATTCCGAGTGGGAACGATGGCAGTCGCTCATGGCCATTGAAGAGTAAGGCAGGGTTTCGGGTATCGGGTTAAGAGAAAGATGGAAATGAATTCACGACCATCGCGCCGAGCGGCAGGGATCAAATCCTGCCTGGTTATCGTGTCGTTGCTGATTGTTCTGGCCAGTGCGGCAACGGCCGTCGCGGGGGGGTACGAGGCGATTGAGATCGTGCCGACCCGGCCCGACGTGACGGTCCGGCTGCTGGTCATCAAGGCCAATGCAAAGCCGTCTACCGCCCTTCTGCTCTTCCCCGGCGCGGACGGCGCGAAGCACTTCGGCGAAAAGGAAGGGAGATTCTGGGTCAGCAACAATTTTCTGATGCGTTCCGCCAAGGACCTCGCCGCGGCCGGGCACATCGTCGTGGCCGTGGACGCCCCGTCCGACCAGAGCTGCGGTATGTCGGACCGCTTCCGGACTTCTCCCCCCCATGCCAAGGACATCCGCAAGGTCATCGCCTACCTGAAGGAGAAGCACCGCGTCTCCTCCGTGTACCTCGTGGGCACGAGCAAGGGAAGCCTTTCCGCGGCCTACCTGTCGTCCATTTTCGACGAGCCGGCGATCGGCGGGGTGATCCTGACGTCCGTGTTTCCCCCTTCGGAGTCCGGCGGGATCGACTTCACGGACATCGACGATTCCGTCCTCATCATTCACCACCTCTACGACGAGTGCCGCGCGACACCGATCCAGGGGGCCTTCGAGCTGAAGAAGAGGCTTACGGAAAGTCCCCGCGTCGATCTCGTCGTCGTGACCGGCGGCAGTCTTGCCGCCTCGAGTGCGTGCAACGCCCTGAGCAACCACGGCTTCCACGGGGTGGAAAAGCCCGTGATCCAGGTGATGAAGGACTGGGTCGCCGGCAAGGCCGTCCCCGAGCGGATCGGCAAATAAAAAAACCCCTTGCTTCCCCCTGTGAAAAAGGGGGACCGAGAGGGATTTCTATTCGCAGCGTATCTTTTCCCTCCCTGGACCCGATACCCGCTACCCTTCTTTCAATGTGAGCTTGTAGGACTTGACCCTCGCCACCGGGTGATAGGATCTTTTCATGCGGGCGAGGTTGGGCAGGCTCATGTCGCTTTCCTTGTTGATGTAGCGGACATCTGCAAAGAGGCGCTTTGCACACTCCTGGTCGAGGTACTGGTAGAGCCCCTTCACATCGGGGAACGCTTTCTCGTAATTGAGGATACTCGTGTCCCCCGTGAGGCGGGAGGCGATCCCGAAGGCGCTCACGGTGTTGTCCAGCCTGACAAGGATTCCCGTCAGCTCGAGGGCCTCGAAATGCTCCAGGGACGTGATCACGGCGCGTCGCTCGCAGGCCAGGTCGATGTCCCCGTCCACATCGCAGTCCTTCTGCTCGCACCAGGCCTCCAGAAAGGCAAGACACTCGGGCACGCTGTCCCTCGTAATCGGCTCCACCCGGGACCGATGCCCGTTTCCCATGAACTCCCGCTCGAACTGGTGGATGAGGTTGCGCTTGCGGACGTAGCGGTTGCCCTTGAGCGTCGCGAGGTCCTCGGCCAGGTAGACGTAGTCCTCGAATTCCTCCTGCTCCTCGAGGAGAAACATCGATTCCAGGGCCTGCCGGTGCCTCTCGACGTAATCGCCCGACACGCACCAGTAGCTGGAAAAGCCGCTCTCGACGGCGATCGAGCGCAACCCCCCGGGCGACACATCGCCCTCGAGGGACAGGGGGAGAATCAGGTGGCGGTCCTCGGGCCGCAACTCGGATTCGTTGGCGATCACGAGGCGATCGCCTGCCAAGGCGAATCTTGCCTCGAACACGCAGTTGCTCCAGGCAATGATCGACGGCAGGGAATAGACGCTCAGGCGATAGGGGATACTGGCGAAATATGGCTTGAGCAACCGGTAATCGGCAATTTCCAGTTTCTTGAAATTCATGGTTTTTTCAACATCACAAGGCAACCCGGCAGTTCCGTAAAGCCGGCCTTCCGGTAGAAATCGTGCGTTCCCGCCTCGGCGCCGAGGCCGATCCAGTCGATGCCGTCATGCCGCAGCCGATGCACGAGATCCTCCACGATGCGGCTCCCGATCCCCCTTCCCCGGAAGGCGGGATCGACAACAACGTCCTGGATGTAGGCGTCGCTCACCCCGTCGCTGAGGGCCCTTCCCATTCCGATGATGCGCCCCTCGGCTTCGGCGACGGCAAAACAGTGGCTGCCCCGGATCATGGCACCGGCCATCTCGGGGTCGCGCTCGCCCGACGGGCCCCACCAGCCCTGCATGCGGTATAGCGCCAAGATGCCGTCCAGCTGCCCGGCGGTCGGCTTGCTTATGAACGCGTATTGAACCTGCATGGCACCCCTTTGAATCTTAAGAGCGCAACCCCTCGCTGTCAAGGCATAAACCACAATAAAAATCCCCCTGTGCCCCCCTTTCCAGGGGATTCACCGGGGGATTTCCCGTGCGCCGCCCCCGGTTCTCAGCCCACCGTCCCGCCCTTGCGCATCCCCTCGATCTCTTCCCGGCTGAACCCCAGGCTTCCGAGGATCTCGTCCGTGTGCTCGCCGTGGACGGGCGCAAAACGCCTGACTTGACCGGGCGTTTCCGAGAGCTTGGGCAGGATCCCCACCTGCTTCACCGAACCCAGCTTCGGGTGCTCCAGCTCGATCACCATCTTCCGGTGGATCACC
>JALOPC010000229.1 GCA_025454095.1 Syntrophales bacterium
CTCCTGCGGCGAGGGTTTCGAGGTGCCGATGTCGAGATGGCGGTAGACCTGCATGGAATCGGCGCTGATGATGTCGCCGTTGAATTCGGACGCCAGGCCAAGGGCAAGGTCCGTCTTGCCGACGGCCGTCGGCCCGAGGATGATGACGATCTTCGGCTTCTCTTCCATCCCCTGTCCCCTGTATTTACGTCCTCTTGAACATCCTCTCGATGACCGTGGCGGGCAGCTCGATGAACACCGGCCTGCCGTGCGGGCAGTTGGAGGCGAAGGGGATGCTGTCGAGGTCCCGGCACAGGCGTTTCACCTCCTCGGTAGCGAGAGGCTGGCATGCTTTGATCGCACCGCGGCAGGCCATCCGGATGAAGATCCGGTTGCGTTTCTCGTCCTGGGGAATCCCCGAGTCGGAGATGCCGTCCAGGATTTCACCCACCAGGGCCCGCACGTCCGTGTCGCCCAGCAGGGCCGGCACGGACTTGACGACGGCCGTGTTCTCGCCGAAGGCCTCGACCTCGATGCCTGCCTCCCGCATCAGCTCCCGCGATGCCGTGAGCCGCTGGAAATCCCCGGGGCTCATCTCCAGGACCTCGGGGATGAGCAGGCTCTGAACCTCCAACCCCGAGCCCTTCGACGCCTTCAGCATTTCGTAGAGGATCCGTTCGTGGGCGGCGTGCTGGTCGAGCAGGATCATCACGCCCGCCGCCGCGAAGACCAGGTAGGTCCCGTCCACCTGGCCGAGATAGTCCAGAGACGAGAAGGTGAGCGGTTTCTGCGCGTGCGCCCCCTGCGTGAACAGATCCCCGCCGGGATCCGGACCGAAATCGGGGACATCCTCCATGGGGCCTGCCGACGGCAGCGGCCGGGCGGCTGCGATCCCCGCCGAGAGGCTGTAACGCCGCAGAGCCTCGGCCGCACCGGTGCGGCCCGGGGCGGCCTGCCAGCGGGACATCCCGGTGACGGGCGGCGCCCCCGCCGTCGGCCTCACACCCGAGAGGGCCTCCGCAAGGCCTCGCTGGATGAGTTCCCGCACGTCCTGCGGGCGGCGGAAACGAACCTCCAGCTTGGCCGGGTGCACGTTGACGTCGATCGTATCGGACGGCACCTCGACGAAGACGGCGCAAGCTGGGTATTTCCGCGCCTCGAGGAGATTGCGGTAGGCGTTCATGACGGCCTGCGAGAGGACCACGTCCCGGACGTAGCGGCCGTTGACGTAGAAGAACATGCTCCGCGTCGAGGAGCGGGTGAAATCGGGCTTCGACACGAACCCCGAAAGGCTCATTCCCGCGCCGGCCCCCTCGACGGGGACGAGGTGATTGCGCAGGTCGCTGCCGAGCAGCAGGACGATCCGGTCGCGGAGGATCTCCGTCCGCGGCACCTCGAGCAGCGTCCTCGCCCCCGCCGTGACCTTCGCCCTCACGCGCCCGTGCGGGAGCAGCACGCGGACGATGATGTCGAGGCAGTGGCCCTGCTCCGTGGCGTCCTGCCGCAGGAACGTCCTGCGCACGGGCAGCGAATCGAAGATGCGGCTCACGGTGATCGTCGTTCCCTCGGGGCAGCCGGCGGCTTCGACGGCCAGGACGCCGCCGTTCTCCACCACGATGCGCGTCCCCTCCACGTCGCCGCGCCGCCGCGTGACCATCTCCACGCGCGAGACCGCCGCGATGCTCGGCAGCGCCTCGCCCCGGAACCCGAAGGACCGTATGCCGTAGAGATCCTCCACGGTGAGGATTTTGCTTGTCGCGTGCCGCTCGAAGGCCACGGCGACGTCCTGCGTCCCGATGCCGGTGCCGTTGTCGGCGATCCGGATCGCCTCCTTGCCGCCGCCCCGCAGGTCGATCGCGATGTCCGTGGCTCCCGCGTCGACGGCGTTCTCCAGCAGCTCTTTCACGATGGACGAGGGACGCTCGATGACTTCGCCGGCGGCGATCTTCGAGGCAACCTCTTCGGGAAGTACGGTGATTCTCCGGCTCAATTCCATCCCTCGCATTCAGTGTGACGTACGGCCCGACAAGCTTCCAAAAGAAATTTCTTCTTCACCCGAACCCCTATACCCGAACCCCGGTACCCTGTTCTCACCGGTGGATGTGGCTCTGGCCGGTCAGGTAGTCGTTCAGGGCGACCTGCCAGGGCCGCATGGTTTTCTGCGTCGCCTCCATGAATTTGCGGTTGCTCAGCACCGAATAGGCCGGGCGCCGGGCCTTCCGGTCGAGCTCGCTCGACGGGATGGGCACCACGGTCACCCCCGCCACCTGGGCGTATTCGAGAATCCGCCGGGCAAAGTCGTACCAGCTGCACACGCCCCGGTTCGTCACGTGATACGTCCCGAGGCAATCCCGTTCGATGAGCAGTTTCGTCGCCTGCGCCAGGTCGAGCGTGAAGGTGGGAGAACCCACCTGGTCGTCGACGACCCGCAGGGTCCCCTCGTCCCTGGCCTTGGCCAGGATGGCCTTGACGAAGTTCTTCCCCTGGCGGCCGTAGAGCCAGGCCGTGCGGATGAGCACGTGGCGCTCCAGGGTCTCGACGAGCGCCTCCTCGCCCCTGCGCTTGGATTCCCCGTAGGCGTTGATGGGCCTGCAAGGATCCTCCTCGAGGTAGGGATCGCCCTTTGTCCCGTCGAAGACGTAGTCCGTGCTGTAATGGACGGCCTTCGCCCCGGCAGCCCTGCAGGCCTCCGCCACGTTTCGCACCCCGTCGGCATTGACGGCAAAGCACGCGTCGCGGTGGGTCTCGCAGCCGTCCACGTCGGTGTAGGCGGCAGCGTTGACGACCGCCTCGGGACGGAACTCCCGCACGACCCGGGCGCAGTCCGTCCCCGACGTGATGTCGAATTCCCCCACATCGACGCCCGTCACCTCATGGCCCCTGCCCAGGACGTCCATGAGATCGCTTCCCAGCATGCCCTTGTGGCCCATCACCAGAATTTTCACTCGTATTTCACCTCCACGAGGCAGAGCCCCTTTGACGGGGCCGCCTGACCCGCCGCGCGGCGGTCCCTCGCCTCGACAATGCGGATCATGTCCGCTTCGGGAATCGATCCCCTGCCGATGTCGACGAGGGTCCCCACGATGTTGCGCACCATGTGCCGGAGAAACCCGTCGGCCTCGATCCGGAAGACGATTCTCCCCTCCTCTTCCCGGTCGAGGCGGGCGTCCGTCACGGTCCTCACCCGATCCTCCACCTCGCACTGCGCCGCGCAGAAGGAGTTGAAGTCGTGCGTGCCCAGCACGTGCCGCGCCGCGCGCCGCATGGCCTCGAGGTCGAGGGGCTTGCGGACGTGCCAGCACCGGTCGCGCTCGAGCGCCGTCCGCACGGGGTGGTTGAAAATCCGGTACCGGTAGACTTTGCCCAGGGCATTGAACTGCGAGTGGAACTCCCAGGGCACCTCGCTGATCTCCTTCACCACGATATCGGGCGGCAGCATGCTGTTGACCCCCAGGTGGAGGTTGCGCAGCGGCAGCTTCGAGGACGTCCGGAAGTTCGCCACCTGGTTCAGGGCGTGCACCCCGGTGTCGGTGCGGCTCGAGGCGACGAGCACCACGCGGTCGTTGACGATCCGCGAGAGGGTGTCCTCGATCACCTGCTGGATCGTGAGGACGTCGGCCTGGCGCTGCCAGCCGTTGTAGGCGGTGCCAGCTTGATATTACGCATACGTTCAAGTCATGGTACAGAAAAAATAATTTCCTGAAAACATCGAATTATAACCGGTCACCGGATGCCGGGGATCGTTTCTTTTCAAAAAGACCGTCGAAAATCCTCCCCCGCCCTCCTTTTCCAAAGGAGGGGGTCGGCATCCCCCTTTGAAAAAGGGGGAATGAGGGGGATTTGACGAGAATCGATCCGATACCCAGGGAATAAAAAAGGGAGCAGAAGGGCCGCTTCTGCTCCCTCGCAAATCGCCCAGGGACTCACTTGCAGTTCTTCAGGGCCTTCACGGCGGGAAGCTCCTTGCCTTCGAGCAGTTCCAGAAAGGCGCCGCCGCCCGTGGAGATGTAGGACATGTTGTCGTCCCGCTCGCCCGCCTTGTCGATGGCCACGTCCGTGTCCCCGCCCCCCACGATGGAGAGCGCGTAGGAGTTCGCCACGCTGTGGGCCAGCGCCGAGGTGCCCCGGCTGAAGGCGTCGATCTCGAAGACGCCCATGGGCCCGTTCCAGACGATCGTCTTGGCGTTGCTCAGGGCCTCCGTGAACAGGGTGATCGTGGCGGGCCCGATGTCGAGCCCCATCCACTGCGGGTTGATCTCCTGAATGGGGACGATCTTCGTTTCCGCCTCGGCCTCGCGGCTCTCGGCGATGACGCAGTCCACGGGCAGGTACACCTTCACGCCCAGTTTCTTTGCCGTTTCCAGGACCTCGCGGGCCTTGTCGATGAGCTCGGGCTCCACGATGGACTTCCCGACCTCGACGCCCTGCGCCTTCAGGAAGGTGAAGGCCATCCCGCCGCCGATGACGATCTTGTTGACCCGGTTGATCAGGTTGGCCAGGGCCTCGAGCTTGCCCGACACCTTCGAGCCGCCGACGATGGCAACCAGGGGCCGCGCCGGCTTCTCGAGGGCCTTGCTGAAGTAGGTCAGTTCCTTCTTCATCAGGAACCCGGCACCGCAGGTCTTGACGTACTTGGTGACCCCCACGTTGGAAGCGTGGCTGCGGTGGGCGTTGCCGAAGGCGTCATCGATGTAGACGTCGGTATAGCTCGCAAGTTCCTTCGCAAACTCGTCGTCGTTTTTCTCTTCCCTCGCGTCGAACCGGAGGTTCTCCAGCATGAGGATGTCGCCGGGCTTCATCGCGTCGACGGTCTTCTTCACCTCGGGCCCGAGCACGTCCTTCGTCAGGGTCACGTTCTTGCCGAGCAGGCGCGAGAGGCGCTTCGCGACGGGGGCCAGGCTCATCTTCTCGACGACCTTGCCCTTCGGCCTGCCGAGGTGGGATATCACGATGACTTTGGCGTTTTCGTCGAGGGCGTAATTGACGGTGGGCAGGACGGAACGGATGCGCGTGTCGTCGGTGATGTTCTGGTTGGCATCGAGGGGGACGTTGAAGTCGAAACGGAACATCACCCGCTTCCCTTTTAAATCCATCTCATCGATATACTTCATGCTTTCACCTCTACCGATATCGTTGGGGGCTTTGCCACCCCCCTTTTCCTCGAGGTTTGCGGGCCGGTATTTTATAGCCCAGGTGCCTTTCGAAATCAAGGGCGATTTGCCCTCTTTTGTATTGAAAAAATCGTCCAGAAATGATATCAGGCTGCGGGTTTACAGGGAGATGGAAACGTCGGATTTCCGACCACTACAGAGACAGGGAGATACGGAGACATGGGACTGACAGAAGACAGAATCAAGGCATTTGAGGCAAAACGCGAGAAACTGATGACCCAGGGCGGCGAGGCCGCCATCAAGAAGCAGCACGACTCGGGGAAGATGACGGCCCGCGAGCGGCTCCTGAAACTCTACGATGCGGGGACCTTCCAGGAAGTGCAGCTCTTCGTCGAGAAGCGCTCCACCCTGTTCGGCCTCGGCGACAAGCAGATCAACGCCGACGCCGTCGTCTGCGGGTTCGGAAACGTGAACGGCCGCACGGTGTTTGCCGCCGCCCAGGACTTCACCAGCGCCGGCGGAAGCCTCGGCGAGATGCACGCGAAGAAAATCTGGAAGGTCATGGACATGGCCAAGGACGCCAAGAAGCCCTTCATCGCGCTCAACGACTCCGGCGGCGCCCGCATCCAGGAAGGCGTGCCGGCCCTCGAAGGCTACGGCGGGATCTTCTACCGCAACACCATCTGCTCGGGCTACATCCCACAGATCACGGCCATCCTCGGCCCCACGGCGGGAGGCGCCGTGTACTCGCCGGCCCTGACGGACTGGGTCTTCATGATCAAGGGCAAGAGCTACATGTACATCACGGGCCCCGATGTCATCAAGGCGGTCATCGGAGAGGAAGTGACGCACGACGACCTCGGCGGCGCCATGGCCCACGCAACCAAGAGCGGCGTCTGCCATTTCGTCGCCGAAAGCGACGAGGACTGCATCGCGCAGATCCAGACCCTGCTGGGCTACCTGCCCGACAACTGCCACGAGATGCCGCCGGTTGTCACCCCCACGGACACGCCCGACCGCGACTGCCCCGAGCTCGACAAGATCGTCCCCGACCGCGCCACCCGCGGCTACGACATGAAAAAGGTCGTGGCGGCCGTGGCCGACAACGGCGTCTTCTTCGAGCCCCACGCCAACTGGGCCAAGAACATGTTCGTCTGCTTCATCCGCGTCATGGGCCAGACGGTGGGCGTCATCGCCAACAACCCGCAGTTCGGCGGCGGCGTGCTGGACGTCAACGCCTCCGACAAGGCCTCGCGCTTCATCCGCTTCTGCGACGCCTTCAACATTCCGCTTTTGACCTTTGCCGACGTGCCCGGCTACATGCCCGGCACGCACCAGGAGTGGAACGGCATCATCAGCCACGGCGCGAAGCTCCTGCACGCCTACTCCGAGGCCACGGTGCCCAAGTTCACCGTCGTGACCCGCAAGGATTACGGCGGGGCCTACATCGGCATGTGCAGCAAGCAGCTGGGCGCCGACTACGTGATGGCCTGGCCCTCCGCCGAGATCGCCGTCATGGGCGCCGCCGGGGCCTGCAACATCGTCTACCGCCGCGAGATCACCACGGCCCCGGACCCCGAGGCCAAGCGGGCCGAGCTGATCGCCGCCTACGAGGAGCAGTTCAACAACCCCTACTTCGCCGCGAAGATGGGGATCATCGAGGAGGTCATCGCGCCCCGCGAGACGCGCAAGCGCATTGCGGCCCTGCTCGAGGCCTACAAGGACAAGGAGCAGACCCTGCCCGAGAAGAAGCACAACAACATCCCGCTGTAAGCGCGACCCGCTGAAGCTGTCAAACAGGAACGGGGGAGCCGATGCCGGCTCCCCCGTTTT
>JALOPC010000026.1 GCA_025454095.1 Syntrophales bacterium
TTGTCCTGCACGGCGGCCGCGGCCACGCCCGCCGCCCCGACGACAAGGGCCAGCGCAATCAGGCCAACGATCATTTTCTTCCTGTTCATGTCCATGCTCCTCCTCTCGCTTTCGTTCATTTCCGTTTTCTTGTTTTTCAATACCACGGAATGCCTGTGTTTTCACCTGAAACCTCATCCCGGCCCGGCCCGGTTCCGGGGTTGTAAACCGAATGCCCCGCCATCCGTTTTACCAGTCAACAGAGCGGAACGATTCAAGGACAAGGGTTGGTAAATAACAAACGGACAACAGAAAGGATTCAGCAGAAGGGAAAGGTACCGAACATGAAACGCATTCTGTTAGCCATTGCAATTACCCTCGTTGCCGCAACGGCAGCGCAAGCTGCCGACGTCGGCGTATCCGTCAGCATCGGCCAGCCCGGGTTCTATGGCCAGTTCTCCGTCGGGCACTTTCCCCCGCCGGTTGTCTACGCGCAGCCCGTCGTGGTGCACCCGGCTCCCGTCGTCGTTTACAGGCCCGCCCCCGTGGTTTACCGGCCGGTCTACGCGCACGTGCCCCCGGGGCATGCGAAGCACTGGCAGCGCTACCACCAGGGCCACCCCGTGTACTATCGGCACGACGGACGGTACTATCACCGTTAGGGGCGCCGCGGCGGCCTTCATCGGCAAGTGAAAACGCGTAAGCGATCGAGGAGCACGAAAGAACTTCATGCTCTGGAATATAGAAAAGCAGGGCCCGTTCCGGCCCTGTTTTTTTTATTGTGCCGCCTGCGGGGCCGGCTTCATGCGCCGCCCGCGGGGCGGTTCGTGAGGTAAATGCCCGAAAGCACCAGGGCTGCGCCGATGAGCAGCGAGGCGTCGATCGTCTCGCCGAGAAGGAAGAAGGACATGATGACGGCGCTGATGGGCACGAAGTTGATGAACACCCCCGCCTTCGAGGGACCGATCTCCCGGATCCCCTCGTAGTACCAGATGAACCCGAGACAGGTGCCGAAAAAGCCAAGGTATACAATGGAGAGCCAGGCGGAAAGCGAATAGCCGCCCAGGTTCCCCGCCATCCCCTCGAGGAGGGCCGGCGGCAGAAGGGCCGCCGAGCCGATGAGGCAGGCGTAGGTCACCGCCGAGACGGGATGCACGTCCCGCATGACGACCTTGCCGATGAGCGAGTAGGAAACCCAGCTCGCGACGCAGCCGAAGATGAGCAGCTCGCCCCGGCCGATCGCCCCCTGGAGGATATCCGCCGGGTTTCCGCGCGTGATCACGTAGACGGCGCCGCAGACGGACAGCGCGACCCCGATGGCCTTCAGCGGGGTCATCCTCTCCCCCCGGAACAGCAGCGCCGCAAAGAGGGAGATGAGCACCGGGTTGGAGGCGACGATGACCGAGGCTCGGCCGGCCTGCACCGTCTGCATGCCCGTGAGGAAGAAGATATTGTAGAGAAAGACACCCGTCATGCCCGACAGGAAGACGAAGAGAACCTGCTTCCTGCCGAGCTGCTGGAGCCGCCCCTCGAAGTGCCACACCAGGGGGATCATGCACACCGAGGCGACGAGAAACCGCAGGAAGGAGCCCGAGTAGGGCTCGACTTCCTGGGCGAGGACGCGCCCGGCGATGAAGGTCCCGCCCCAGAAGACCGCCGTGAGAAAGAGCTTGGCGTAGATCATCCGAGAACCTTCCCCGCCAGCCAGTACAGGGCCATCCCCAGGACGACGGTACCGCCCAGGGACCGCGTCCGCAGGGCAAAAAGGAACACGGGCGCCGCCACGAGAAGGTCGTTGTTCCAGAGCGTCAGCTGCCGGGGCTCCCCGGCGGTCAGCAGGGCCGGCACGATCAGGGCGCTGAGGATCGCCGCCGGGATGAGATCGAGCCACTCCTCGAGCCAGCGCGGAAGCGATCGCTGCGACAGGGCGGCAAGCGGCGCCCACCGCGGCACGTAGGTGACGAGGCCCATCCCGATGCACAAAAGAAGGTAATCCTGCGTGATCATGGGGAGCCTCTCTCCCGTGTGAGCCGGGGCCATCGCCTCCGGATGAACAGACCGGCCGTGGCCGCGATGACCGAGGCGGCCACGATGTAGCTGTTTCCGGGAATCATCAGGGATATCGCGACGGCGGCGGCACCGGCGATCAGGGCCGTCAGGACATAGATCCGTCCCCTGAGCTGATAGACGAGCAGGCACAGGAACATCCCCATGAGCGCGTAGTCGATCCCGAAGGCGTGTGCCGGGATCAGGGCACCGCCCAGCGCGCCCGCTACGGTGCTGGTCACCCAGGCCGCGTTGGTCACGTGGTTGACGGCCAGCGCCCGCCGCCAGTCCCAGCCCCCCTCGCGAAACCGCACCAGGTTCAGGGCGAAGCTCTCGTCGGTGATCCCGTACGCGAAAAGCGTGAGCCAGCGCCTCCGGACCCCCTTGAGGTGAACGGAGAGGGCGGAGCTCATGAGCAGGTGGCGCAGGTTGACGGCGAAGGTCGTGGCGACAATCGCTGCGATTCCCGCCCCCGCCCCCAGCATGGCCACGGCGATAAACTGGGAACTGCCCGCAAAGACGAGTGCCGACATGAGCCCCACGGCGAGCGCGGAGAGACCCGCCTTTTGAGCAAGCACGCCGAAGGCCAGCCCGATGGGGACGTAGCCCACGCAGATGGGCCAGGCGGCGCGAAAGCCGTCGTTCAGGATGGTTGGGGTGTTGTTTTCAGAAGGTCGTTCCGTCATGAAGGATAAAACGTGTATCCGGGAAAATCCCTCCTGTCCCCCTGTTGCAAACGGGGGAAGTGAACCCCCGGGGGGGCGGGACGGATTTGCGTTCAGTACTATAACTTGAACTCGGCCACGATCGGCGTGTGGTCCGACGGTTTCTCTGCCTTTCTCGGCTCCAGGTCGATGTAGCAGTCGACGGACCTCTTCGCCAGCGGCGCCGTGGCCAGGATGTGGTCGACCCGCCAGCCCAGCCCCCTTTCCACCGATTTGGGCACCCGGTAATCGAAGAAGGAGTACAGGCCGGCCTCGCCCGGGTGATGCTTGCGGAAGACGTCTGTGAATCCCCAGTCCCGCACGTGGTCGAAACCCTCCCAGACCTCGGGGGTGAAGTCCACGTGCCCCAGGAGCCTCTTGGGGTTGTGCACGTCGATCTCCTCGCGGGCCACGTTGATGTCGCCGCACCACAGGAGCATCTGGTCCGGCTTGTAGTGCTTCGCGAAGAACTTCCGCAGGCGTTTGAACCACTCGAGCTTGTAGGCGAATTTCGGGCTCTCCCGCTCGGCCCCTTGGGGGACGTAGGTGTTCACCACGGCGACCCCCGAGAAGACGGCCCGGATGAGGCGGTCCTCGTCGGCGGGGCCGCCGTCGTCGAGGCCGAGGGACACCTTGTCGGCCTTCTCGGCGGACACGATGGCCACCCCGTTGTAGCTCTTGCCGCCCCGGTAGACCACGTTCCACCCCGCCTCCTCGAATTCCTTCGCCGGGAACTTCGCGTCCTCCGTCTTGGTCTCCTGGAGGCACAGCACCGCGGGCCGGTTCTTCTCGAGCCAGGGAAGCACGATGGGCAGCCGGCTGCGGACCGAGTTGACGTTGTACGTGGCGATCTTGAAGGTCTTCATGGAGCCCTCCTTTGCGGTCATGCGCCTGCGAGCGTACCACAGATTTCGGCTTATCAGGAAGGGAGAATTCTGCTACAAATCAAGTCTCGGGGTTGGGAGTTATAGATTGGATTCAAAGCCTGGATTGCGAGGCTTCACGAGGGTCACATTATGTCACAGGACGTCTACCAGGCCATCCGGGATCTTCTCGAGCGGATGGGGATCCCCCACGACGAGATCGAGCACCCGTCCGTCGGCTCCTGCGAGGAGTCGCTCGGCTTCCGCGGGCAGGCAGGCTGGGAAGGGGCGAGCAGCAAGTGCATCCTTCTCAAGGCCAAGGGCAGGTACTACCTGCTCGTCACCACGGCGGAGAAGGAGATCAAGGCGCGTCTCTTCAAGAAGGAGTTCGGCACGAAGGACATCCGCTTCGCAAACCGCGAGGAGCTGCTGGAGGTGACGGGCTGCGACCCCGGATCGGTGCCCCCCTTCGGCCACCGGGATCCGACGCTGCCGTTCTACGTCGACGAGAGCATCCTGCGGGCCGGGCACTTCATGTTCAACCCCGCCATCCCCACAAGGAGCTTCCGGATCGGCACCGGGGACCTCCGGCGCGTCTATGCCGCCGTCCCCAACCCCGTCAGCACCTTTGGCGAAGACGAGGACGAGCGTTTCGTGATCCGAAGAGTGGAGAAGCCCGCATGACCCGGGAGCAGCGGCAGTACGGCAACCGACAAGAGCACGGCATCCTCGGCCCCGAACCGATGACGGTCCTGACGGACGTCCTCCTGGCGGTGGCGGCCGTCTGGGCCGGCTCGAAGATCCTGGGCGTCTCCGAGACGCCCGTGCACCGATGCTTCGCCCTGTCGTTCTTCCTGATCGCCCTGGGCACCCTCACGGGGGCGACGATCCATGCCGTACGGCACACGTCCCTCGTGCGGTGGGTGCCGCTGCTGTGGCGCATCACGGGAATTGCCGTCGGCACGTCCGTGACGGCCATGCTGGCAGGGACCTTCTATCACATGCTGCCGACCGAGTATGCCGACATCCTCCGGTGGACCGTCCTGGGCCTTTCGATCGTCTATGCCGCCTGGATCTGGCGGGACTACCGCTTTCGCAACGTCATCGTCTTCTACTCCGTCTCCATGGCGTTTATCCTCGGGGCCATGGGGTTGAGCTACGTCTCCACGGGTTCGCCGGGCGCAAAGCTCGTCGCCGTCGGGATCCTCGTCAGCTTTGCCGCAGCCGCCGTCCAGCGAAGCGGCTTCAAGCTGGCACGGCACTTCAACCACAATGACATCTACCACGTCATTCAACTGCTCGGGCTGTATTTCTTCTACCGCGGGGCCCTCCTCCTTTAGCAGGCCTGTGACCGGGGGCGCATCCCCATGATAGGGAAGCTGGGAAGTTGAGAAGTTGTGAAGCTTGGAGAAGCTGAAAGCCTTTCTCACAGTTTCCACTTTTCCGAGCTTCTTAACTTCAGAGCTTCCTAACTTCCGTCGTTTCAGGGCGCCTTGCATCTGGACCTTTTTGACAGGCCTGGAAGCCATGCGGCGGCGGGGTTCAGGGTTCAGGGCCAGGAATCCCGGAATATTTTCTTTCGTCACTTCCTTCACTTCCCTCACTTCTTCCACCGCCCTTCTGCCGGTCTTGACAAGCCGAAAACCGGATTTATTTTATCGTCGAAAAGCAAAACGGGGGCAGTGAAAACCGCGGTCCCCCGACGAAAAACACAAATCATGAAAGGAGGTTGCATCAAGATGTTCTGGCCGGAAATGGGTCGGTACGGGAGGGTCTGGAGCCCCTGGCGGGAGATGGAGCGGCTGCAGCAGGACGTAAACCGTCTTCTCTCGAGAGAAGGCGCAACCTATGCCGCCACGTTCCCCGCGGTCAACATCTGGGCTTCCGATCAGGATGTCATCGTTACAGCCGAGGTTCCCGGTGTCGATCCGGCAAATCTCGACATCACGGTCGCCGAGAATATCCTCAGACTGACCGGGTCGAGAAAGCCGGAGGAACTCAAGCCGGGGGAGGTCTCCCATCGCCGGGAGCGCTCAAGCGGCGAGTTCACCCGGAGCTTCCGCCTGCCCTATGCCGTGGACTCGGGCAAGGTGGAGGCGAGCTGCGAGAAGGGGATCCTGACGGTCCGGCTGCCGCGCGCCGAGGCGGACAAACCCAGGAAGATCGCGATCAAGTCGCAGAAGTGATGAAAGGAGGCAATCCTCATGGCCGAAAAAGAGATGCAGAAGCGTGAGGCTTCCTCGCCCGTTGAGACGGAGAGGACAAAATCCATGAAGGTCTTCATCCCCCGGGTGGACATCTGCGAGACGAAGGATGCCATCGTGCTGCTGGCGGACATGCCCGGCGTGGATGAGAAGACCGTCGATATCACCCTCGAGAAAAACGTGCTGACCCTCTCGGGCAGGGTCGAGCCGGTTGCCTGCGAAGGCTACCGCGCCGCCTACACGGAATACGAGGCGGGCGATTACGAGAGGGCTTTCACCCTGTCCGACGAGATCGACCGCGACAGGATCGAGGCGTCGGTGAAAGACGGGGTGCTGAAACTCACCCTCCCCAAGGCGGAGCCCGTGAAGCTCAGGAAGATCAGCGTAAAGCCGTCGTAACTTCGGATCAACTCTGTGAAAGGAGGCGCACCATGGCAAGCAAGGTCAAGGATATGGTCCCGGCGGGCCAGGGGAGTGTGGCCCCGCCTGCGAGACGCGAGGAAGAGGTTCCTCTCTTCTCCCTCCAGAGGGAGGTCAACCGGCTCTTCGACGATTTCTTCCGGGGTTTCGATCTCAGGCCCCTTCGCGTCGCCGAAGAGGGGTGGGGCGGGTTCAGCCCGAAGATGGACCTCGAGGAGACGGAGAAGGAATACCGCATCACGGCCGAGCTCCCCGGGGTGGAGGAGAAGGACGTGGAGGTTCTGTTGACGGGCAATTCCCTCACCCTCAAGGGGGAAAAGAAGGAAGAAAAAGAGGAAAAGGGCAAGAGCTTCTACCACGTGGAGCGTTCGTACGGATCCTTTCAGAGGACTGTGCCGCTGCCCGACGGGATCGACCTCAAGAAGGTGGATGCCGAATTCAAGAGCGGCGTGCTCACCGTGAAGCTGCCCAAGACGGCGGAAGTGAAAAAGACGGGGAAAAAGGTTCCCATCAAGAGCGCCAGGAAGTGACGGACAAGGCCGGCAAGCGAAAGCGAGCCGGCCTTTTTCTGCCTGCACTCCCGGAGCGTGCCGGGCGGCTCAGATGCGGATCCGCATCAGGTCCTCGGCCAGCGCGAAAGGGCCCCGACGGGTCCTGCGGCACTCGGCCTCGATGTCGGCGCCGTCGCACTCCCCCGCCTTCATCCCCCCGGGATGATCGTGACGAACACCTGCCTCGTCCGGGGGCCGTCGAACTCGCAGAAGAAGATGGACTGCCAGGTCCCGAGGACGAGGGATCCCTTCTCGACGAACACCGTCTCCGAGGCCCCGAAGAGCGAGGCCTTGATGTGGGCCGCCGAGTTGCCCTCGCCGTGCAGGTAATCCCCGCGCAGGGGGATCGTCCTGTCCATCTGCGCCAGGATATCCCGTGGAACGTCGGGGTCGGCATTCTCGTTGATCGTCACGGCCGCCGTGGTGTGCGGGACGAATACGCTGCAGATGCCGCTCTCGATCCCGCTTTCCCGGAGGATCGACCGGACCTGGCCCGTGATGTCGATCATCTGGCTGCGCGCCTGTGTCCTGACGGAAAATTGTCTCATCACTGCTTCTCCGGCTTTCGATTGTTTCCCGCCGAGTCTCTCCCACTGCCTGGCCGGCGAGTCCTTTCTCCATAACAGATTCTTTCGGCTGCTGTCATGCAAATTTGCGGGAAGTTCTCGTAACGACGACTCTTTCCCCGCTTGCGACCCGGGAGCGGGGCCGGCGGGAAGGGCCTGCAAAATTTGTGGACAGGAAATGGAGGCCGGGCGGAGCGCACTGCCTCTGCACGGGTAAGTGTTTGTTTTATGGCATATATTGTGCAAATGTTGCAGTGGTTACGGCCGCCTAAAAAAGCTTGACAAAAAGAACAAAATAGATAATGGTTTCAAAGGCTTTTCTTTTTTGCGCGTAACTGTTTATTTTTATTCGCGAATTTCGGTCAATCTCCGGGATCCCTGTCGCAGCAAGGGTTTCGGGGATTCCTGTTCCCCTGGCCAAGGGATTCCGGCGGCGGTGCCGGTTACCGGATAACCGGGACTTTTTTCGACAAGAAGGTGAGCATGGCCTCCAATCGAGAAATTTCTTCCACGGAAAAGCTTCTCAACGTCATCCGGGGGAAGGCAAAGGCGGCTTCCGAGGACGAGCCCTCCTATAAGCCCGTCGTGCCGAAGAAGAGAAAGGCAAGCCCGCTTTCCTCTCTCACCCCGGCCTTCCAGCGGCCTGCCACGATCGGGGTCGACATCAATCACCAGGCCCTTCAGATGGTCAAAGTGGAAGAAACGGCGGCCGATCAATGGAGGCTTGTCGATTACCGGCGCGTGCCGATCCCCGCCACGACCACCCGGGGGACTCACGAGTTCACGGGCTTCCTGAAATCCGAACTGGGCAAGTTCTGCGGTCCCGGCAAGGGCCTCCAGATCTGGAACCTCATGTCCTCCGCCAAGGTGGACGTCCGGTTCATCAAGATCCCCAAGGTGCCGCGCAAACAGCTCGAAAACGCCATTTACTGGACGGCCAAGCGGGAACTGGCCTTCGAGGACATGGACACGATCCTCGACTTCGAGGTCCAGAACGACGTGGTGGAGCAGGGGATCAAGAAGACCTCCGTCATGGTCTACACCGTGCCGAGGCGGGAAGTGGAGTCCGTTGTCGAGATGTTCAACGACACGGGCTACCAGCTGAGCGGCCTGGCCATCGCCCCCTTCGCCATCCAGAACCTCTTCCGCACCAAGTGGATGCCGACCTACGGCGAAACGCTGGCGAGCCTCTACATCGGCCGCGACGGCGCGCGGATCGACATCTACTCCCGGGGCAGCCTCATCCTGACCCGGGACATCAAGACCGGCATGAACAGCATGGTGGAGGCTCTCGTAGAGGGCTACACCGACCGCAAGCGTCCCTCGGCGAGGGACATGCGCTGGGGGGGGGCGCCGGTGGATTTCACCATCACGCCCTCGCAGGCCTACAAGCTCATCATGAGCCTCGACCCCGACGCGCCCGCCCTGACCCCCGACGACGCCGGGCACGATCTTGCGGAAGAAGACATCTTCGACATGGTCCGCCCGGCCCTGGACCGCCTCGTCCGCCAGGTGGAGCGCACCTTCGCGAACCTGGGCGGCGAGAAGGTGAGCCGGGTGTACATCTCGGGCGTCGTGAACGCCTACCGGCCCCTGATCCACTACATCGGGGAGCAGCTCGGGATCGAAAGCGGGGTCATGGACCCCCTGGACCCGTCCATCCCCTACCTCTCCGGGTACACGGAGCCGGCCACGGCCTCCGAGAAGGCATCCCTTGCCGTGGCGGTGGGGCTCGCTCTGTCGGACAACACGCGGACGCCCAACCTGCTCTTCACGTACAAGGAAAAGGAAAAAATGGCCACGGTGAGCCGGGTGAACCGGGTGATCCTGTTCTCCATGGCCGCCATCATCATCTCGGGGCTGACGGTCTTCGCCTGGCAGGAACGCGTTGCATCCAAGAAAAAGGCAACCATCTCCGATCTCAACCAGCAGCTCTCGTCGCTGAACCTGATGGTCGACACGAAGCTGATCCTCCAGATGGCGGCCAAGGACCGCGAGGAGCGGCGCCTGAAGAAGGAATACGGGGAGCGGTACCTGGGCATGGCCGTCCTGAGCGAGCTGTCCGCCCTCACCCCCGAGAACGTCCGGTTCCTGAAAATCAAGACGAGCCTCGGCAAGCCCGAAGGGAAGAGCGCCCCGGCGGCCAAGGCGGCGGAAAAGGGCGCCGCCGCGGCAAAGCAGGCCGAGGCCCTGGCGAAAAACCTCGAGATCGACGGGATCGTCATGGGGGAGAGGAGCATGCTCGAGGGTTACCTCTCGAGTTACGTGCTCAAGCTCAAGGGCTCGCCCCTGGTCAAGGAAGCCACCGTGCAGAAAAGCGTCGTCGAGGCGCTGCAGCAGAACAAGACCGAGGGGGAAGTCCTTCACTTCGTCCTGAACATCAAGCTCTAGCCGGGTGAACCATGGAAATGAGGAAAAACATCCCCTTTGCGACGCGAAGCCTGACGCTGCTGATCGCGGGGGTCGGCGTCATCCTGATCCTGATCTACATCGGGTTCTACAACTACCGGACCATCACGCGGCTCGACACGGAGATCAACGAGCTCAACACGAAGATCAACACCCACCAGAGCTACGCCCCCATGACCAAGCAGCTCTTCGACCGGATGAAGGTCAAGGTCGAGCGGCACCTCCCCCTGCCGGCGAAGACGAAACTCTCGGGGGAGCAGAAAGACCGGATTTCCCTGATCTTCCGGGACATGGCCCAGAAGGCGAAACTCGATCTCGTGGCCGTCAACCCCGACATCAACTCCCTGGTCGGGGGGTCGTCGACCATGCTGGTGCACGCGACCCTGAAGGGGGACTACTACAATTTCCGCAATTTCCTGATCGAGCTGGGCGACCGGCCCTACCTCGACAAGATCGAGGAGATCGAGATCCAGCAGATTCCCGGGACCAAGGAGTTCCGGCTCAAGGTGTGGCTCGCCGTCGGCTGATCCGCCGCTGCCGGCGCGCACACGGACAACAAAGGGAATGGACCCATGAGCAAGCGCGAAAAGATCATCGTCGGCGTCATGATTTTCTCGATCCTCTTTGCCCTCGTGTATTTTCTCTCGCCCGCCATCACGGGGCCGGGGGCCAAGCCGGCGGAACAGTACACGGGTTCGGAAAAGATCATCCAGGAGATCGCCGCGGAGCTCAAGAAGGTGGCCGCCTCCCCGACCGAGAATTACGTGATCGCCAGGGCGGAAGCGGCCTGGGCGAAAGACCCCTTCTACAAGAAAGTCATGCCGGCCGTGGCCAAGGCCGGACCCGGGGGGACGACAGGCCCGGACATCGTCTATTCGGGCTATGTCGACATGGGCGAGAAGAAGCTCGCCGTCATCAACGGCAGCACCTACCAGGTCGGCGAGAAGCTCGATTTCGGCAGCGCCTTCTATCTCAAGAGCGTGGAACCCTCCCGGGTGGTGATCGCCGACCGGCAGAACCAGAGAAACATCGTTATCAAACTGAAGGACGAAACCTTCTAGAGGAGACAGGCCTTGAAACCCAGAGCCCTTACCCGGTGGAT
>JALOPC010000230.1 GCA_025454095.1 Syntrophales bacterium
TCCTCCGAAACCAGCTTGTGCAGGCTCTCGAGCCGCTTGCGCTCTTCCCTGAGCCCCTGCAGGGTCGCCTCGGCCTCGCGCAGGGCCTTCTCCTTCTCGCTCAGCGTCGAGCGGTACAGAGCGCGCTGGGTCTCGTAGAGGCGCCGCTGGGCCCGGGCCAGCTCCGGCTCGGTGTCGCCGTTGGGGCGGAAGGGCCTCTCGGCCAGAACGGCGTCGATCCGGTCGGCGGCGGCCCGCGAGAACCGCAGGTTCTTCTCCTTGCCCTCCAGGTCGGCCGTGTCGAGGGCGGGGTCCACCTCCACCAGCGTTGCCCCCTGCGCCACGTAGTCGCCCTCCTTGACGCGGATGCCGCTGACGACGCCTGTCTCCAGGGGCTGGAGCGTCTTGACGTCGCCCAGGGGGACGATCTTGCCGCGGGCCGAGACGACGACGTCCACCTCGACCAGGAACAGGCCGAGGCCCGCCACGACCAGGAACGCCATCACCGCCCAGAGGAACATCCGTCCCGCCGGGTTCGGCGGCCGCTCCTGGATCTCAGCCAGGATGGGCTTGAAGTCGTGCTGATCCGTCGCCTTCGATTTCCTGTTGCCTGCAAAGATGGGCATAGAGCCCTCCCTTCTTCATGAGCGATGCGTGATCGCCCGCCTCGACGATGCGGCCGCGGTCGAAGACGAGGATCCGGTCGCAGTCCTTCATCATGTTGAGCCTGTGGGCGATGAGAATGACGGTGCGGCCCTTGCGGATGTGGCCGAGGTGGCTCTTGATGGCCCGCTCCGACTCGTAGTCCAGGGCGCTGGTGGCCTCGTCGAAGATGACGATCCGCGGGTTGGTGATCAGCGCCCGGGCGATGGCGATGCGCTGGCGCTGGCCGCCGGACATGGACACGCCCCGCTCCTCCACGTAGGTGTCGTAGCCCAGGGGCATCTCGCTGATGAACTCGTGGGCCCCGGCGACGCGCGCGGCGGCGATGACCCGGTCCATGTCGGCGTCCGGCATGGCCATGGCGATGTTCTCGCGGATGGTGCCGCTGAAGAGGAAGCAGTCCTGGGGCACCATGCCGATGCGATAGCGCAGAAACAGCGGGTCCATGTGCCGCAGGTCGATGCCGTCGACGGCGATGACGCCCTCCTGGGGGTGATAGAGGCGCTGGACGAGCTTCGCGACGGTGCTCTTTCCAGAGCCGCTGCGGCCGACGATGCCGATCATCTCGCCGGGCTGGATGGCGAGGCTCACCCCGTCGAGGACCAGCGGCCCGTCGTGGGCGTAGCGGAACTTCACGTCCTTCAGGACGATCCCGCCCTTGAGATCCCTGAGCGACACGGAGCCGCCCGTCACCTCCGAGGGCGTGTTGACGATGTCGCCGATGCGCTCGAGCGAGAGCTTCGCCTGCTGGAAGTCCTGCCACATGTGCACGAGCCGCAGGACGGGGCCGCTCAGCTGCGAGGCGAACATCTGGAAGGCGATGAGCTGGCCCACGCTCAGCGCGTTGTCGAAGACGAGGCCCACGCCGAAGTAGATCACGGCGAGCGTCATGAGCTTCTGCAGGGCCTGCGAGGCGGTGACGGCCACGTTGCCCACGTTGGCGAGGTTGAAGGCCGACTGGATGTAGTCCCCGAGGTGGTTTTCCCAGCTGCGGACCATCTTGCCCTCGAGGGCCATGGACTTCACCGTCTGGATCCCCGTGATGGACTCGACCAGGAAGGACTGGGCCATGGCGCCCTTGTGGAACTTCTCGTCGAGCCGCGCCTTGATGTGCGGCGTGGCGACGAAGGACACCAGGGCGATGACGGCCACGAAGCCCAGGACCAGCAGGGTGAGCGCCGGGCTGTAGAGGGCCATGATGACGATGAAGACGACGGAGAAGACCGTGTCGAGGAGCACCGTGAGCGAAACGTTGGTCATGAACTGCCGCAGGTTCTCCAGCTCGCGCACCCGGGCGATGATGGTGCCCACGCGCCGAGTCTCGAAGTAGCGGTACGGCAGCGACAGCAGGTGCCGGTACACCCGGGCGCCCAGCCCCGCATCGACCTTGTTGGCCGTGTGGTAGAGAAGGTAGTTGCGCAGGAAGTTCATGAAGGACTCGAAGACGACCACCGCGAGGAAGGCGGCCGCCACGACCTGCAGCGTCGAGACGGCGTGGTGGGGCAGCACCTTGTCGATGATGACCTGGATGAACAGCGGCGTCACGAGCCCGAAGGACTGGATGAAGAAGGAGGCGCCCACGACTTCGTAGAAGATGGAGCGGAAGCGGAAGAACTCCATGAAGAGCCACTTGAAGCTGCCGGCGAACTCCGTCTGCCGGAACCGGGGCCGCAGCGCCACGACTTCGCCGGACCACAGCCCCCCGAGGCCCGCCTCGTCGACCTCGCGGATGGCCTTCTGCCCGGTGTCGAAGATCAGGCACCTGCCCTCCTTCATCCCGATGAGCACGTGATAGCCCCCCTCGGGCGCGAGCAGGATCTGCGGCAGCGGGTAGCCCTTCAGCTCCTCGAGGCCCGCGATACGTCTGTGCCTCGCCTTGAATCCGTGGTCGCGCAGGATCCGGATCATCTCCTCGGGCGAGAGCTCCCGCTCGACGAAGTACTTCTTCCGGACGGACTGCAGGTCCATCGGGACGGAGTGGATCCGTGCGGCGATTTCAATGGCGATCAGTCCCGTTTCCATCCAGGTCCCCCATGGCGCTGGCGAAATCCGTCTCGAGGCGGTACTTCCTCACTGCGACGGCCCGCTGGTTCACGTACACTTCCATGTCCCGCTCGATGGCGAGGGCCTCCTTGCCGCTCTCCAGCAGCTCCGCCCGGCTGCGGCCGCCGAGGGCCGCCGCCCCCGAGGCGATGGCGAGGAGCTTCTCGTAGCGCACGAGAAGCTGCCGGTACTGGGCGATCGTCCGGTCCAGCTCCCGCAGCTTCACGAACAGCCCCGCCGAGTCCCTCCCCTTCTCCTGGCGCAGCGCCCTGAGCGACTCTTCCTGGCGGCGGATCTCCCGGGCAGCCCGTTCACGCTCCCACTTGCGCAGCCCGCCGTCGAAGAGGGGGATCGAGATGTAGACGCCCGCGTTCCAGGAGTTCTTGTCCATCTCCTTCATGGAGTCGTACACCTCGGGGTTGCGGCCGTAGAAGTCGTAGCGGCCGTAGACACCCACGTCGGGCAGGAGGTTGTTCCGGGCCGCGCGGCCCTTCTCCTGCTGCGCCTCCACCTCCTTGCGCTTGGCCCGGTACTCGGGCGTCTGCTCGACGCGCTCCGGCTCGGGGCGCTCGGCAACCTCCGCGGCGGCGCCCAGGCTTTGGACCATGACGTCCTCCTCGTACTCGATGCCCGTGTAGAGGGTCAGGCGCGTCAGGTTCTCCTTGAACTGGCGGGCGGCCTCGGTGCGCTCCTTTTCCAGGTCGACGACCTGGACCTCGGCGCGCAGAAGGTCCTCGTGGGAGATCTCGCCCTCCTTGTGCGCGGCGGCGCGCAGGGAGACGGCCTCCTTCATCCTGTCGATCATCTGTCCGAGGTAGCGCAAGCGGATGGCCCCTTCGGCGAGGGAGCCGTACAGATCGGTGACCTCGAGGACGACCTTTTTCTTCTCGGCCTCGCTGTCGTGGATGGACGCCTCCGT
>JALOPC010000231.1 GCA_025454095.1 Syntrophales bacterium
CCTTTAAGTCAGCTCGGGCGACATAAAGGTCACTTTTCGCGATCGTGAGTGATTTCAACTGATTGGAAACCCGCGGGAGGGCCGGGGCCCGGCCGTCTGCAACGGGCCCGTGACGCGCCGTACCGCATCCCCGCCTTGCAGGTTGGGTTACCCCTTCGATTTAGTCTTTTCCCAAGAGAACTTAGCAAATATTTTCTCTCCGCAATCCCGTGGCATCGCACTTGCTAAATCATTTATGGGACCCGGTGCATAATTTTCGCGTTTTTCCCTTTACGGTCCCAGGCCGGTCGAAGGTTCCGACCGGGCGGTTCATCCAACGAAGCAACCCTGCGAGGCTCAGGCCGAGCGGGTATCGGATGCAAGGAGAGGCGGCATGAAAGTACTGGCGGCAACCGGCAGGGAGAGAGAGAGCCGGGCAGGCAGGCAGGCCGACATGGAGGCCAACATCGTCGACACCATGCGCAGATACTTCCAGAACGACACGGGGAAGACGAAAGGTGACCTGGAGTACACGATCCTGAATTCCGTAAAGCGCTACTTTGAGGGCAAGCCCCCGGAAAAACTGAGGTAATCAGCAGACAGAAGACGGGCATTTCATCCGGAAGACACCATGTACCTCCTCAATATTCTCGTATTGCAGATTCTGGATGCCGTGGGCAGGATCGAGGCCTGGATCGAATCCTCTATCCTGGATAATGAGGACAGCCCTCTGATCACGACCCTGGGGTTGGTTCTGGCCCTCCTGTTCGGGTTGTGGAGACGCTACGCCGTTGCCCTCTTCCGGATCGAGGCCGCCGGTTCCGCGCCAAAGCGGTTCGAGCGAACCGGAAACCGCCGGCGGCCAGACGGGGGCCGGGAAGCGGCGGAGTACCGCTTTGACCTCCACGGCCGGATGGTAGAAATCCCTTGCGGGGCGGATAAACTGATGGGGTCCGACCCTGAAACCATGATCGGCGCCCCGTTCAGCCGGTTCCTTCAGGAGAAGGATGTCCGCCCTGTCATCGACGGGTTCATCCGTGTTTTGCGCGGCGAAAGCGTCACCGATCTCAGGGTCCGTCTCCGGAGAGCCGACGGTGTCCTCGTGCAGGCCCGGATGGAGCTCTCTCCCGTAGTGCACGCCGGCGAGATCGAGGGAGTGCGCGGCATACTGAAAACCGATCCCGAACTGCCGCAGGGGGGTCGACGGGACGCTGCCCGGCCGGGCGCGAGCGTGTATGTGTTCCGCAAGGGAAAGATGCTCTTCGTCAATCCCCGCTTCGAGGAAAGCAGCGGGTACGGCCGGGGCGAACTGTCGTCCGTCGACCCGATGCAGATCGTCCACCCCGCCGACCGATCCAGGGTCCGTCGGAGCAACATCGAGCTTCTGAAGGCAGACCCGCCCTCGTCCTGCGATTTCCGGATCGTGACGCGAGACGGCCGTGTGCGTTGGGTTCGCGCCAGGGTCCGGCCCGTGATGTACAAGGGCGAGAAGGCCATCCTCGGACACTTCGTCGTCATGCCTGCCAAGGAAGAGCCCGTGCAGCGGTGCGGGCGCCGCGGCGACAGCGGGCAGGCTTCCGCTCATTACGGTTGCTCCGCATCGGCCTAGGCCCGAATCGGGCACTCCCCCCTGCCATTGCCGGAGAGAGCCGGAAGCAAGAAGGACCGACCTGCCGCAATTCGTTTCCGTTCACCGGAGCCCTGCCATCTGCCGCCTTGCGATGACGCGAGGCGGTTTGGGAAGGATCACAGGGGATCACGGGGGATCCATGAAGAACCGCATCAATGCCGCTGTACCACGAGAGGCCATGCTCTGGCGCGCCCGGGGGGAAGAGGGCGGCGTCGAATGCTACCTCTGCAGTCATCACTGCAGGATTGCCATCGGGGGGTACGGCGTCTGCGGCATGCGCGAGAATCGCGGCGGGAAGCTCTGGACCCATGCCTACGGCGAACTCATCGCCGCCCACGTGGACCCCATCGAGAAGAAGCCCCTCTACCATTTCCTGCCGGGTACCGCCTCTTTTTCCGTTGCCGCCATGGGCTGCAATTTCAAATGTTCCTTCTGCCAGAACTGGCAGATTTCCCAGGCGTCGGCCCGCGACGGCTCTTCGGCGGAGGGGTTCCGGATGCGGCCGAAGGATGTCGTGGAGACCGCCCTCGAGCACCACTGCCGCAGCATCTCCTACACCTATACGGAACCGACGATCTTTTTCGAGTACGCCTATGACATCTCCCGCCTGGCGAGGCTCGCCGGGCTGGCGAACATCTTCGTCACCAACGGCTTCATGACCACGGAGGCCCTCGAGGTCATCGCCCCCTGTCTCGATGCGGCCAACGTGGACCTGAAATCCTTCCGCGAGGACTTCTATGGGAAGGTCTGCCGGGGGAGGCTCATGCCGGTCCTGGAGTCCATTCGCTTCATGAAGAAGCTGGGCATCTGGATCGAGATCACCACCCTCGTCATCCCCGGCGCCAACGACAGCGAGGAGGAACTCACGAACATCGCCCGCTTCATCGCCGAAGTCGATCGGGACATCCCCTGGCACGTGAGCCGCTTTCATCCCGATTACCGGATGATGGGCGCAGGGGCCACTCCGCTCGACAGCCTGCGCAATGCCCTGGCTGCCGGCAGGAAAGCGGGCCTTCGCTACGTCTACCTCGGCAACGTGGTCGGCGAGGCGGCCGAAACCCTCTGCCCCGGCTGCGGAAACCCCGTCATCCGCCGCCGCGGCTTCTGGCTGGAGCGCAATGACCTGCGCGAGGCCCAGTGTCCCCGATGCGGCAGGCGCATCGCCGGGGTCTTCCGCGAACGGCCGGTCAGCCAGGCACCGGAAGGGCAGAGGGCAAAGGCAACGGGGAGCAGGTAACAGGTAACAGGCAACAGGCAGACTGTCGGCTGGAAAATCCCCCTCTTTCCCCCTTTATCAAAGGGGGATGAAGGGGGATTTTTCTTGCTTTCTCATGCCCGGGATGCTATCTGGAAACCTGCGTTTCACCCCGTCCATCGGTCAACGGCAACCACCCAATCCATTCAAACGCGGCAGCGTTACGACCCGGGCAACATCCCTCATCCCCGTCTTTCGAGTCTTCCTGGGTTCGCGCATCATGACGGTTTACGCCACCACTCCATCACCGGCGCACCGCGGCCCGTCCTGCGTGCCCCCTGTCCGGGAGCGCGACGTTTCTCCCTCTCGAAAACCTGACCCCGCAAAGGTAAGACGATCGAATCCCCCTGTCCTCCCCCGTTGAAAGCGGGGGGAAGATGGGGCATTTTTGTCGTTGGCTTTCTTTTACATGGTTGAAAGGAGGTGAACCGGGGAGCGTAGAGTCGGATGGTCCACAGGCAAAGCGATCGATGGGAATGATCTGAGTCCTGCTTTCAATCGTTGCGGTCCTTAAAGGAGGGAACTTTATGACTGCATTCAAGAATTACGCCGAGACCAAGAACAAGAGGCCCGGCCCTCTGAGCGGTCTGAGGGTCCTCGAAGTCTGCACGCTGCTGTTCGGGCCCGCCGGCCCGTCGTTCCTCGCGGAACTGGGTGCCGAGGTCATCAAGGTCGAACTTCCCCCCGTGGGGGACGTGACCCGCTCCCTGAACCCCTTCGGGTGGTTCTACAAGGA
>JALOPC010000232.1 GCA_025454095.1 Syntrophales bacterium
CAGCAGGGCGAGCGAGCAAACGGCTTGTCGGATCATGGGCGGCTCCTTCTGTAGTCTTGCGTCGAACCTGTGGAAAGGCACGATGCGTGCCACGGGGCATCGGGGGGCGGTAATTTTACAACTGCCTGAAATGCCAGGCGCTTTCATTTTCAACGACCGGCCGCCTGTGCCCTCGTTCAGCCCCTTTTGGGCCCCGGGCGGGAAAAATTTTCCCCTGCCGCGAGCCCGGGCCGAAAACGGCCGCGCGAGGGGGGGGAATCTCCCCCGGCGGCCTGTCAACGGGACCCGGTCTCGGGCGTTTGACACAGTGAGTTTTCGGCAGCGCAGGGGCCGGGGCCGCCCCGGCAATTCGGGGTGGCGATCGCCGGCGAATCGGCGTAAGATATCGAAACACGGGGCCCGTCAGGGCCCGCAACGGCACGATGAATAATCCGTCCGAGAGGAAGACATGAAACTCAACGGCACGTGGCAGCGCACACTGATCGGGTTCCTGGTTGTCCTGATGGCCGTCCCGGCCCCGGTCTTCGCACAGAACAACATCCCGGTATTCCGGCAGGAGGAGCTCGACCAGATGCTGGCGCCCATCGCGCTGTATCCCGACTCGCTCCTGGCGCAGATTCTCATGGCGGCGACGTACCCGCTGGAGGTCGTCCAGGCGGACCGTTGGGTCCGGGCGAACAAGAACCTGCCGCCCGAGGCGCGCAACGACGCCCTCGACCGGCAGAGCTGGGACCCCAGCGTGAAGGCCCTGGTTCCGTTCCCCGACGTCCTGGCCATGATGAGCGAGAAACTCGACTGGACCCAGCGGGTGGGAGATGCCTTCCTCGCCCAGGAGGCGGACGTGATGGCCACCATCCAGGACCTCCGCGCCAAGGCCTACGCGGCGGGCAACCTGCGGTCCACCCAGCAGCAGCTCGTGAAGCGGGAAGGCACCATCATCGTCGTCGAACCGGCCAATCCCCAGGTGGTCTACGTCCCCGTGTACAGCCCGACGGTGGTCTACGGCCCGTGGTGGTACCCGGCCTACCCCCCCTACGCCGTCTACCCCTACCGGTACTACTCTCCCGGCGCGGCGATCGCCACGGGCGTGATCGTGTTCGGCACCGCCGTCGCCGTGGCCGTTGCCTGGAATCACTGGTGGGGCCACTGGGACTGGAGACAACGGAACGTCTACGTCAACGTGAACCGCACCGTCAACATCCACAAAACGACCGTGATCCACACGCGGCAAATCCAGACGACCACCTGGCGCCACGACCCCGTCCACCGGAAGGGCGTCGCCTACCGCGACCCGAGATCGCGCGAGAAGTTCGCGCCCTCCAACCGCCAGGCCGTGGACAGCCGCCGCGATTACAGGGGCTACGATCCGCGAGGTCAGGCGCGGCCCGCCTCGGTGAGCGCAAGGCCGGCACCCGACACGAGGCCCGGACAGGCCGTCTCGCCGCGGCCCGCACCCGGGAAGCCGACGGCCCCGGCCGTTGCCAAACCCGCGCCGGAGACGAAGCCGGGCACGGTGCAGCGGCCGCCTTCACAGGCAAAGCAGGCCCCGGCCGTGATACAGCCGTCGCCCGAGCGGAAGCAGCCCCCGGCCGTCACGCAGCCGCCGGCCGAGAGAAAGCAGGGCCCGCCCGCGGTCGAACGCCCGCAGGCACAGACCCGCCAGGCCCCGGCCGCTTCGCGGCCCGCCGCCCCGAACACGATCTACCGGGTCGAGCAGGGCAGCAAGGTTCGCCAGGAAAGCGCCCGGGGGCGCGAGAGCCTCTCGACGCCCCGGGGGAACCAGGGCCAGGCGCCGAAGGCTTCGCAGGGCGGGCAACGGCCCGCCCCGGCCCAGAAGCCCGCTGCCGGGCAGGGAGGCGGAGGCCAGAGACAGGACGGGGGAGGCCCCGGCCGCAGGTAGGGAATCGACGGGGCATCGTCGGTCGATGATAACGGACACGCGCTTTTCGATGGAGGACACTCATGGGTTCAACCTGGCGTCACGACGGAACGAGGCCGGCGCTGCGGATCGTCCTGGCCGCTCTCGCTGCCGTCCTGATCGTGATCGGCGGCCCCGAGGCTTCGGCCCGGGCGGCCGCACCGCAGCATAAAACCTTCAAATCACCCGAGGCGGCCGTCAAGGCCCTGATCGAGGCCGCCGGGGCACAGGATGTCAAGGCGCTGGTGGCCCTCTTCGGGCCCGGCTCGGAGGATCTCGTCTCGTCGGGAGACGACGCGGCCGACGCCCGCGACCGCTCCCTGCTCGTCAAGGCCTGCGGCGAGGCGCACCGGCTGGAGAGGCCCGGCTACGGCAGACGGATCCTCTACATCGGCAAGGACGACTGGCCCATGCCGGTGCCGATCGTGAAGACGGGCAAGCGGTGGCGCTTCCAGACCGACGAGGGCCGGCAGGAGATCCTCAGCCGCCGGGTCGGCGAAAACGAGCTCGGCGCGATCCAGACCTGCCTGGCCATCGTGGACGCCCAGAAGGAGTACGCCGTGCTGGACCGCGACACCGACAAGCTCCTGGAGTACGCCGAGAAGTTCGAAAGCGACGAGGGCAAGCGCGACGGGCTTTACTGGGAGACGGCGCCCGGGGAGCCCCTGAGCCCGATGGGGCCGCTCGTGGCCCGCGCGACGGCGGAAGGCTACAAGAACCCTGAACAGATGTCCCCCTATCACGGCTACTACTTCAAGATCCTCACGGGCCAGGGCGAGAACGCCGGCGGGGGCGCCTACAGCTACATCGTCAACGGCAACATGATCGGCGGGTTCGCCGTCGTGGCCTGGCCGGCCCTGTACCGGTCCTCGGGCGTGAAGTCCTTCATCGTGAACCACGAGGGCGTCGTCTACGAGAAGGACCTGGGGGCCGAGACGGCGAAGCTCGCCGCGGCCATGACCGTCTTCGACCCGGACAAGACCTGGAAGAAGGTCGAGGCGAAGTAGCGAAAACGCACGACCCGTTCACTCGAGGCCGTCCCCGTCGCGGGACGGCCTTTCGTTGTGTGCGGCAAACCATGCCCTTGACATGTACGGTATTTGACCCCAGGATGGTCGCAAAAAACGAGGTGGGGCCGTGAACGAAGTCAGGACAATAATCCCGATCCTCCTGCTGTGCGCCGCCCTGGGCCTGTGCGGTTCGATGGCGCTCCCTCCGGAACCCGGCGGCGGGGCGGGCGGGCTTCCCGGGGTCGCCGCCGCGGGCGCAGACCCGTCCTCCGCGGCCTCGCCCGCGAAGCGGCTTGTGCTGGCCCAGTCTTCCAATCGGGGCGGTGCGCAGGCCGGGGGCGAGACCTGGACGCGCAGGGAGGAACGGGTGATCTCCGGGGGCGACGAGCCCACGAAGGTCCGCATCCGGGGCAACGCCGTCCTGGTGCCCGTGACGATCGTGCACGGCGGCCGGGAGGCCGACGTGCAGATGCTCCTGGACACGGGCGCCTCGGCGACGACCCTCCACGCCTCCGTCGCGGAGCGGCTTGCCGTGGATCTCGACCGGGCGAAAAAGGCGCGGGTGCAGGTCGTCGGGGGGGAGGTCCTCGAGGCCCGCGTGATCCAGGTGGACAGGCTGACGGTGGGGCCCCACACGAAGCGCAACGTACGTGCCGTGGTCGTCCC
>JALOPC010000233.1 GCA_025454095.1 Syntrophales bacterium
GCGGGCGTGACTGGATCCCTGCCATCTCTGTAGAACCCCCGTCTCCTTGCGGATCATTATCCATTCCTGCCCGGACGATGACAAGGAAAAGAAATGCCGGCTCGCAGGGCGTCAAAAACGCCTTGAATTTTGGGAGGATTTGGCCTAGAGAAAATGCATACGTATCGATTGTCGGTTTGTTTCACGGCTTGAACCCTTCCTTTTCCGCAAGGAGAGCCATGGACCGATCGTGAAAACCCCGTCTCTCGCAGGAGAACGGGGTTTCTTGTCTCTGCGTCTTCATCCATTGAAGGGGGTGCTTCGATGATGTCTGCGCGCCGTTTCAAAACGGGTGTCCTGATCACCGCCATCCTCATCCTCTTCTTCGGCCCCGCCGGGGTCGACCGGACCTGGTGCGACGTGACCCAGGAGCTCAAGAAGCTCAACGAAGAGCGGGAGAAGTCCGTCGGCTACGCGAAGATCGCGAAGGTGAGCTTCAAGAAGCAGCAGAAAAAGCTCACCCAGGCCATGCTCTACTACACCGACGCCAAGTCCATCGGCAACCCCATCATCCAGCAGCTGCAGACGTCGCTTGCCAGCCGCAGCATGAAGGAGTCCCAGCTCCGGGAGATGCTCAACGAGGACGTGAAGCGGCTCGTGACGGTGAACGAGAAGTTCCGGGCCTTCATCGAGTCCGGCAGCGCGTCCAATCGGGCACTGCCGGGGCTTGCCGCCGTCGCCGGGATGGCGGGCCCCATCACCGATGCCTGCGTGAGCCTCTGGAAGGAGTACAAGGACGCCGACAAGAAGAAGGTCGACGCCATGGTCGAGGTTCTCGAGGGCTACAAGTGGGAAGACTGGGACAAGCTCTAGTCTTCGCCGTGCGGCAGACCCCGCTTCGCTCCTGATCGCAGAAAGGCCCTGCAACACAGGGAACCGTTCCATGCATCCCTGCCCAATCGCCCGCCCCCTGGCCCTCGTGCTTGCCGCGCTGCTGTACGCGGCAGCGGCGCTTCCACTCTGCGCCCAGACCGTGGAAACAATCCCTGCCTCGGGAGGCCCGCTGAGACCGGGAGAACCGCTTCTGACCATCGAGTCGGGGCTGCACGCGGGCTCCCTGCGAAGCCTGTCGACGGACAGGGAGGGCCGATGGCTGGTAACGGGTTCCTCCGACAAGACGGTCCGTATCTGGAACCTCCCTTCCGGCAACCCGGCGGGCATCATCAGGCCGCCTATCGGCAGAGGGGGCGACGGGATCATCAATGCCGTCGCGATCTCGCCCGACGGCAGCACCATCGCCTGCGGGGGCCGGACGCGCGAGGCGGAAACCTTGCGCACCGTGTACCTCTTCGACCGGGAAAGCCTCCGCATGCTCAATCGTGTCCGGGGGCTTCCCGAGAATGTCGTCCAGCTGCAGTTCTCCCGCGACGGGCGAGTCCTGGCCGTCGGACTCGGGGGTACGGGCGGCGGGTTGCGGCTCTACGCCGTGAGCCGGAAAGGCGATCGGGTGGAGATTGCGCAGCTCGGGCGGGAGCAGGCCCTGGGGGGGGCCGTCCGGGGTCTGGACATGGACCGTGCGGGGCGGGTTGCCGCGACCACCGCCGACGGGGCGCTGAGGCTCTACAGCAAAGACCTCCGGCTGCTGGCCGAGAAGGAGTTGCCGAAGGAGGAGGCGCCCTCGGGGGTCCGGTTTTCGCCCGACGGCAAGCGGATCGCCATGGGCTATTTCCGGGTTGCCCGCGTGGACGTCTTCGCCGCGGACGACCTCAAGCGGATCGCCACCCCCGATGTCCCGCGGACTAGGGCGCAGGGGACGAAGCTCCTTTCCGTGGAGTGGTCCCCCGACGGGCGGTACCTCTACGCGTCGGGGTGGTACGCCCAGAGAGCCCGCAACGTCATTCTCCGGTGGCCCGTCGAGAATTTCGACACTCCCGACATGCTGCCTTCGGCCAGGGCGCTCCTGCACAACATCCGGGTCCTGCGGGGCGGCGGCATCGTCTACGGCGCAGTCAACGGTGACATGGGCCACTTGGACGCGACGGGCCGGGAGATCTTCGTCAAGAGCCCCAACCTGGATCACTACAGTGGGAAAGCCTTCTCCATTTCGCAGGACGCCATGACGGTGCGGTTCGATTTCCTGCAGGATCGGGGCGTACCGGCGCAGTTCTCCGTCGAAACGAAGCAACTAGAGCTCAGCCCGATGCCGGCCCTCGGAATGCTCGCCCCCGTCCTGCAGACCGATGGGTTCGAACTCACGGACTGGCTGCTGAAGTTCGAGCCGAAGCTCAACGGCAAGCCGCTTCCCATGCGCTACCGCGATCAGGGGACCTCCTATGCTATCGTCCCCGACCGCAGAAGCTTCCTCTACGGCATGTGGTGGGGCCTGTACCGCTTCGACATGAAAGGCAAGGAGCTCTGGTTCTGTTCCGTGCCGGGGGCCGTGCGGGCCCTCAACGTCTCACGCGACGGGAGCTTGGCCGTCGCGGGGGTGAGCGACGGGACGATCCGGTGGTACCGGATGGAGGACGGCCGGGAGCTGGCGGCCTTTTATCCTCACAGCGACCGCAAGCGCTGGGTCCTGTGGACGCCCTCGGGCTACTACGACGCCAGCGAGGGCGGCGACGAGCTCATCGGCTGGCACGTCAACAACGGGCTCGACAGGGCGGCGAGCTTCTACCCCGTCTCGCGGTTCTTCGAGCGGTTCTACCGTCCCGAGGTCGTGGCCCGGGCGGTCAAGGCTGTCGAGGACGACACGGCCGTCATCGCCTCGCTGGGCGAGAAGGAGGCCCCGAGCATCGAGACGGCCGGCATCAGGCCCCCGCCCGAGGCGGCCATCGTGTCGCCCCTGCCGGGCAAGCAGTTCGACAGCGACATGCAGGAGATCAAGGTGATCGCCGAGGATTTGGGCGGCGGCATCGGGGAAGTCCGGCTCTACCAGAACGGCAAGATCCTCCCCCGCGAAGCCGCCGCGAGGGTCACGAAGGAGGGCAGCACCCAGGAGCACCTCTTCCGGGTCAAGCTCATCGACGGGGAAAACCGGCTCAAGGTCGTGGCGCTGAGCCGCGATCGCATCGAGGGCAGCCCCATGGAGATGACCGTCACGTTGCGGGGCGCCGGGAAGGAGAGCGACCTGCACCTCCTCGTCGTCGGGATCAACCGCTACCGCAACGCGGCGCTCAACCTGACCTACGCCGAGACCGACGCGAAGGGGGTGCTCGACTTTTTCCAATCCGCCGACGTGAAGAAGCTCTTCAAGGACATCCGCGTCTATTCGGCGATGAGCGAGCAGGCAACGGGACCGGCGATCCGGGGCCTCTTCGCCGAAGCGGCAAGGAAGGCGCAGCCGCAGGATACCCTGCTCATCTACCTGGCCGGGCACGGCGACACGGTGGCCGACGAGTGGTACTTCATTCCCCACGACGTCACGGCGCCCGAGATCGAGCAGGAACTCAAGAAGGGCGGTATCTCCAACGGGTTTGTCAGCGAGTCGATCAAGCAGTGCAGGGCCCAGAAGGTCTTCGTGATGATCGACGCCTGCAAGTCCGGCAGGCTCGTGCTGGCCATGCGCAGCACCGAGGCGCGAAAGGCCCTCGTGCAGCTTGCCCG
>JALOPC010000234.1 GCA_025454095.1 Syntrophales bacterium
CTGGATCACCCGCAGGAGCTTCGCCTGCAGGGGCATGTCCATCTCGCTCACTTCGTCGAGCAGCAGCGTTCCCCGGTCCGCCAGCTCGAACTTGCCGATTCGGCGCTGGGCGGCTCCCGTGAAGGCGCCCTTCTCGTAGCCGAACATCTCGCTTTCGAGCAGCGTGTGGGGGATGGCCGCGCAGTTGACGGCCACGAAGGGCTGGTGTCGCCTGGGGCTGTGGTGGTGGACGAACCGCGCCAGCAGTTCCTTCCCCGTCCCGCTCTCCCCGTGGATGAGGACACTCGAGCGGCTCTTTGCGATGTTCTTGAGGAACTCCAGCAACTCGGCCATCCGGGCGTCTTCCGTGACGATCTGCCGCTGCACCGCGCGGCCCGCGCCCGCCGATTCCGGCGCCCCCTCGCGGGCGGGTTCCGGCTCCTGGCCCCGCTCGAAGACGTTCTTCACGACCACTTCCAGGTCGTCGAGCGAGAAGGGCTTCATGATGAAGTCCGTGGCGCCCTGCTTCATGGCTTCGACGGCCGTGTTCACCGTGCCGTAGGCGGTGATGACGATGACGGGGGTCTCGGGGGCCTGGCCCTTCACGTTCTTGAGCAGCTCGAGGCCCCCCATCTTGGGCATGCGGATGTCGGTGATGACCATCTCGTAGGCCCCTTTGCGGAACTTCGCCAGGGCGTCGACGCCGTCGATAGCCGTTTCCACGGGATAGCCGCAGCTCACGAGGCAGTCCGTGAGCGACGTCCGCATGTAGGGGTCGTCGTCGACGACAAGGATGGGCCTGAGTTTCGTGGTCGCTTCCGTCATATCCGCTTCTTCCCTTCCTGCCTTCTTGCCCTCTCACCTTCTGCATCCGGTTCCGCGAGCGGCAGCAGGACGGTGAACACGCTCCCGCCCCGCACCCCCCGCTCCACGTCGACGGAGCCGCGGTGCAGATCGATGATGTTGTGCACGATGGCAAGCCCCAGGCCGCTGCTGCCGTCGCGCGTGCTGAAGAAGGGGTCGAAGATCCGCTTGCGGTCCTCCTCGGGAATTCCCGGCCCCGTGTCGGCAAAGCGCAGCTCGATGGTTCTTTCCATGCCCGGCGTGAGCGCCGGGTCTCGGTGCAGGCGGGTTTCGAAGGCCAGTTCGCCTCCGCCCCGCATGGCCTGGACGGCGTTGAGGATGACGTTGAGGAACACCTGCTTCAGCAGCTCCCCGTCGGCCCGGACGACCGGCTCTCCCTCGGCCAGCCGCACGCTCAGCCGGATGTCCTCCTTCTCGAGGATTTCACCGGAAAAGCGCAGGATGTCCCGCAGGACATCGTGAATCCGCAGGTCCCGGAATTGGGGCTCCGGCTTGCGGGTGAACAGCAGCAGGTTCGCGATCTTGTTGTCCACGCTGCGCACGGAGTGGAGGATCCGGGCGGCGCGGTCGCGGCTCTTCTCGTCGGCCAGGCCTTTCAGGAGAAGCGATGCCGACAGGGCGATGCTCCCCAGGGGGTTGCGGACCTCGTGGGCGATGTTGGCCGCCATTTCCCCCATGGCGGCGAATTTCTCGGTGCGCTTGGCCATCTCCTCGAGTTTCTCGACGCGGGTCACGTCGAGCACGATGTGCACCGTTCCCAGGGTGCCGCCGTCCCGGGACTTCACGGCGGACGTGAGGACCTCGAGGATGTTCTCCCCCAGGCGGACCTTGCGCCGGTCCCGGAACTCCCCGGGCAGGCTCGCCCCGGGGCAGAGCCCGGTGAGGCGCTCGGCGCAGCCGTTCGTCATCGTGATCCGGCCCTGGAGGTCCGTCACGACGACCCCCGTCGTCAGGCTCTCCAGGATGGTTTCGAGATAGTTCCGGACCTCCTCCTTCTCGGCGAGAATGGTCTCGAGGCGCCGGTTCTTCTGCTCGAGCTCCCGGTTGAGGGTTTCGAACTTGACCTCGAGGCTCCGGAAGGCCTCCTGGAGCTTTCGGGTGGCCGAGTTGAAGCTCTCGAAGGATTTCTGCAGGACGTCGATGCCGCCGGCCGGGCCTTCCGCCGGCCGGTCCGGCTGCTGTGCGTTTTTGTTCAGCATGTGCCCTATTTCGTCGGAAGGTACTTTCGGTACTTCTCCGCCCACGCGGCATCGGAGAGGGTGTAGTCGATCGTCTTGTTCCAGAAATCGTCGCCGGTGCGGACTTTCAGCTCCGAGAAGACCCGGTTGGCCTCGTTCAGGTTTTTCATCTCCACATACCCCTTCCCGAGGTGGTAGAGGGTCCAGGGGTTCTGCGATCCGCCCTGGGCGCTCTCGACGGCCTGCTTGTAGGCGGCAACGGCCTCGGGGTACTTCCGGGTCTGCAGGTAGCAGTCCCCGGCGCCGGCCAGCGAATCCTGCAGGATCTGGCTGTTTGCCGCCTTGTTCTTCTCGGACTGGCGAATGGCCAGCTGGAACTGCTGCAGCGCCGACGGGCAGGCCTCGCTGAACCGCAGGGCAACGCCGTAGCTTCGGTGCAGGGCGGGCGCATCGGAGACGCCCTCGCCCGCGACTTCCGCGTAGGACGCCGCCGCCTTCGGGTACTGTCCCTTCCGCAGGAACAGATCCCCCTGGAGCCGCTGGAGGGCCTGACGGTCCTCGCGATCGAGCATCGCCGCCTGCCGGGAGAGTTCCGCGACGAGCCGCTCCGCCTCGTCGTAGTGACGCTCGCGGTAGCTCACGTCCGCGGCAATGACAAGGAGGGCATTGCGGTTGCGGCCGTCGCGTTCGGTCATCAGGAGGTGGTCGGCAACCCGCCGCGCCTCTCTGTACAGGCCCACGCGCCGCAGGCTGTCGGTGATCCGGTACCCCGTCTCGAAGTCGACGGACTTGACCCAGGCGCCCTCGTAGGCCGACAGGAAGGTGTCCGCCACGCGCAGGTAATCCCCCCGGGCGTAGTCCTCGTGGACCAGCAGCTCCGTGCTCCCCTTGAGGGTCTGCAGCCCCGCATCCCGGACGCGGCCGTTCGGGAAGCGCTTGAGCTGGGCGAAGCTCGCCAGGAACGCCTCGCGGTACTGCTTTCTCTGGTACAGGGCGTAGGCTTTCTGGAAGAGGATCCGTTCGGTCAGCTCCAGGCTCGGGAGGTCCTTCTCGAGAACCTTGTCATAGGTCGCAACGGGGTCCCGGTAGTGCTCGGCGCCGGCCATGTGGGCGGGGAGTTTGAGCCCCGGGGTCTTCACCCCGATGTTGGCCATGATGACGGCGCTCTCCGTGGCCTCCTTGGTGTCGGGGTACTTTTCGATGACGGCGCTGAACGCCCGCAGCGCCGAGTCGTACTGCTGCATCTCGGTGAGCGAGCGGGCGATCAGATAGCTCATTTCCTTGCGGAAGGAGTCCTGCGGGTAGAGGTTGATGTAGTAGGAAAACACCCCGATGACGCTGTCGAAGTCACCCTGCCGGAAATAATGGAACCCCAGGCTCACGAGGGTCTCCCGGGGAATGTCCCGGTAGTCGGACCAGCGCCGGACGGCTTCCCCGAAGGCCTCGTCGGCCTTCTTCGAGTCCTGCATCTGGCTGTGGCACTCGGCGATCCAGTAGAAACAGGCCTTCGACCGGGGCCCGCCGGCAAACTGCCGGATGTAGGACCGGAAGGTGTCGATGGCCG
>JALOPC010000235.1 GCA_025454095.1 Syntrophales bacterium
CCGCTTCCCTTCGCCGTCATGTCGTCCGTCGATCCGACCTGGTAGAACTTCTTGAAGATGTTCCGGAGCTCCGACTTCTCGATGCCGATCCCGTTGTCCTCGAACCGCAGCTGCAGCTCCTTGCCCCGGGGGACGAAGCGGATGTCCACGGCGGGGGCGCCCGACTGGTTGTACTTCACGGCGTTGGTCAGGATGTTCATCAGGAACATGTCGAACAGCGGGGGGATGACGGAGCCCCGCAACGCACCGCCCGCGGGTTTGTGAACCCGGATGGCGGCATTGCGGAACAGGTCCGCATTGCTCTGCCGGAACCGCTCGACGGCGTCGACCAGGTCCGTCTCGACAAACTCCTTCCGGTAGCTGCCGCTCTCGATCCGCGCCAGGTCCATGATGCGGTTGATGTTGTCCAGGAGCCGGTCCACGTCGTGGATCATGAACCCGACGTACCGGAGCCGGTCCTCCCGGGGAAGGTCGTGCTTGGCGAAGGTCTCCAGGTAGAGCTTCAGGGAGGTGACGGGCGTCTTGAGTTCGTGGGTGAAGCTGTTGATGAAGTTTCTCTGCATCCGGTAGAGCTGCTGCGTCTTCTGGTTGTAGATGAAGATGATGAAGACCCCCGACAGGATGATCGCCATCAGGATGCAGAGCACCAGGATCACGACCCACGTCTGGACCTCGAGGAACTGGGAGGGGTCGAGCTGGTAGCGCTGGATGACGGCGGCAAGCCCCGTGCTGACCTCGATGTACCAGTAGATGTAGAGCGTCAGCGACGCCGCCAGGGCGACGATGGAAAAAATGAAAATGAAGAGGGGGTGATAAAACCACCTGAACCGGTTCACGGGGATTCTCCATGCGGGGCGGCCGGGCGCGGCCCCGGCTCGAACCGTATAATGCGGGCCTTCGTGTGTCAATGCGCAAATCGTTTCCCGGCGGATGGGGCTTTGTAAAACTATTGTAAAAGGCCAATCAGCGCTTTCTTTCCCGGGCGCGGGTGTGCAAGATTTGCCCAGCATTCACCCCGGAAAGGAACCCCATGAACACATCGCACCCCAGGCACCCCAAGGGCAGTCGGGCCCGGGTCCTGCTTGCCAGCGTCTTCGGGCCCTACGCGCAGGACGACGAATACGGCAGCCGCCGGATCAACCCCATGGAGCTCTACCAGAACCAGGTGACGCGCTCCCAGGGGGCGTTCTCCCTTCGGATGTTCCACCCCTCGTTCGCGCTCCGGATGCTGCAGGCCAACATCGACGCCCCCTGCACCGTCCTGGACTACCCGACGCTCGAAGACTTCACGCGCGAGATCCGGGATCGCGACTACGACGTCGTCGGGATCAGCTCCATCGTGCCCAACACGGGCAAGGTGAAGAAGATGTGCGAGATCATCCGCGCACACAGGCCCGGCGCCGTCATCGTCGTGGGCGGACACATCGCCAGCCGCGAGGACCTCGACCGCCTCGTCGACGCCGACCACATCGTCCGGGGCGACGGGATCGCGTGGCTCCGGCGGTTTCTCGGCGAGGACGACAGGGCCCCCGTGCGGCACCCCATGGTCTACTCGGGGTTCGGCGCCCGCATCCTCGGGGTGAACCTGCCGCAGAGCCCGGGGCGCACGGCGGCCATCCTGATCCCCTCGGTGGGGTGCCCCGTGGGCTGTAACTTCTGCTCCACGTCGGCCCTCTTCGGGGGAAAGGGAAAGTCCCTGAACTTCTACGAAACGGGCGACGAGCTATTCTCCGTCATGTGCCAGATCGAGGAGAAGCTCCGCGTGCGATCGTTCTTCGTGCTCGACGAAAACTTCCTCCTGCACCGCAAGCGGACCCTGCGGCTGCTGGAGCTGATGGAAGCGAACGGAAAAAGCTGGGCCCTGAACGTGTTCAGCTCCGCCCGGGTCCTGAAGTCCTACACGATGGAGCAGCTCGTGGCCCTGGGGATCGTCTGGGTCTGGATGGGCCTCGAGGGCGAAGGCAGCGCCTACCGCAAGCTCGAGGACGTGGACACGCGCCGTCTCGTCAGGGAGCTGCAGGAAAACGGCATCCGCGTCCTGGGCTCGTCCATCATCGGCCTGGAGAATCACACGCCGGAAACCATGGACGGCGTCATCGACTACGCCGTGAGCCACGACACCGATTTCCACCAGTTCATGCTCTACACCCCGAACCCGGGCACGCCGCTCCATGAAAAACACCGCAGGGACGGCACGCTCCTTCCCGAATCGGAGTTCCCCGCGGCCGACGCCCACGGCCAGTACCGCTTCAACTACCGGCACCCCCACATCCGGGACGGGCGGGAGGAGAAATTCCTCCTCGGCGCCTTCCGCCGCGATTTCGAGGTCAACGGCCCCAGCCTGTACCGACTGATCCGGACGATGCTGAAAGGGTGGCAGGCCCACGGGAACCATCCCGACGAGCGCATCCGGAATCGCGTTGCCTGGGACTCGGCGCCGTTGCGCTCGGCCTACGCGGGGGCCGTCTGGGCGATGAGAGAGTGGTACCGGAGAGACGATCGACTCGGCAAAATGATGGACGATCTGCTGCAAGACCTGTACAGGACCTTCGGCTGGAAGACGCGAATGCTGGCGCCGGTCATGGGCCTGTACGCACTGTTGAAACTGGAGGGGGAGGAAAAACGGCTGGCCCGCGGCTGGAGCTACGAGCCGCGCTCGTTCCGTGTCCGCAACGCCGCCGCCCTGGCCCTGGAGAGCGGGAAACCGGGCCGATTTCCATTCGCCGTTCCGGACTTGACGGTTCCCATCCCCCGCCCCGCGCCCCTGCGCAGCGACCCCTGGAGGGCATGAGACCGATCGACACGAAAAGGGGGGCAGCCCCTCGCGGCTGACCCCTTTTCATGTTCTGCGGGCCATGACTCCCGGACTGGGGTTTCCCCGCCGTCACTGCACGCAGATGAAGGTGAACGGCATGGATCCGCCCGGAGCTCCGCCGGGAACATTGACCCCCGTTTGAATGCCCAGGTTGCTCTCGCTCGTGCCCGAGATCACGATGCTTACCGCTTGAGAAGCGAAGGACTGGGAACCGGCAACCGTCGCCGTGCATACGGGAATCCTGTCGAACCACTGGCTGAACCGAATGAAATAGTCCGTACAGGGGATTGTGCCCGCCCCGTAAGAGCAGGTTCTCACGATGGGTGCATCAACGCTATATCCGCTCCCCTGCAAGATCGCGCCGTTGGCGTCCACGGCACCGTAAACGACCCTCTGGATCCCGGCGGCGGATCCTGCCGGTCCTTGCGGTCCCTGCGGCCCGGCCGGGCCCACAGGCCCCTGTTCCCCTTGCGGGCCCGTCTGCCCCGGAGGTCCTTGCTCCCCGGGAGGACCGGGAGGGCCTGCAGGACCGGGAGGTCCTGGAATGACCTTGAACCAATTCAACAGGAAATGAAACGGGTTCTGATACCCGCTTCCGTTGGCCGCCGCATACGTGATGAGCGACAGGGAAAGAAGAATCCCGGCGATCGCCACAACCGTTTTTTTCATACTCCCCTCCTTTACATACCCCATGGATAGCTGGCAGACGAAGCAAGAAACACGGCTCTGACAACGGAGCCACGAAACGGCGGACGGTTTCCCCGATGCGAAACGGCAGGACCGGGGAAGAGCGAATCGCCCGAGGCAGACACAGCCTGACCCTTATCGGCAATAAAAAGGCAAGTCAAGCGGAAAGTTCCGAAGCCGCGCAATCCCCTCCCCTCGCGGCTACCCGGGCGGGAATGACGCATCGGCGGGACGGGCTGCAAAGGGCTTTACAAAATGGGCGAAACCCGCTAACGTGCACCCCCGGAAGCGTTACATTTTGGTAACCGACGGGGGTGGCGATGACCGGGAAGGTGGGGTTCGACAACGAAAAGTAC
>JALOPC010000236.1 GCA_025454095.1 Syntrophales bacterium
TACCATCATCCCCTCAACATGGCAAAGGATTCGACGGGCGGGACTCCATCCGGACCGGGCAGCCGCCCTGTCGGAAACCCGGCGAGAGGTGTCAAGGTTGCAGGCGTGCCGGCGGCGTTTCCTCCTCCGCGCGCAGCCGCAAGGCCGCCCGGAGTCCGCCGGAGGGGTCCGGCCCCGCGGTCGCGAAGCATCCCGAAACCTGCGCGGCGAAAGGATTTGAGCCGAAACGGCCTCCTGATGCCGGGTTCGGGGGAAGAAGCCGGAAAAGTTCTCCAGGAGCAGGTTTGGGGCTTCGTAACCCCCGAAAGGGGCATGTATCTTGCATTTCGACGGGACAGCTTTTCGGGGATTTGTCAGAAAAAATCCTTCCTCAGCGGAGAAAAATTTTTGGGAAATGCGAAAAAAGCTAGACTAGGAGCGATTCCTGGGCTATACTGCCACCGATTTTGAATCCGGTGGCTGATTTCCTTTCGAAAGGGGGATGGTCATCAAAACACCGAACAAAGGAAACAAGCGCGAAGGATTCATGGCAACCCTACTAAATACAATTAAGGAGGAGAGTTTTACATGAACAAGGGACAACTCGTTGAAGTGGTAGCCAAGGCACTTGGCTCCAAGAGCGCGGCGGAGAAAGCCATCAATGCAACCCTGAAGGCGGTTTCGGATGCCCTGAAGAAGGGCGACAAGGTTACACTGGTCGGCTTCGGAACCTTCTCGGTCTCCAAGCGCGCTGCCCGTACCGGCCGCAACCCCCAGACCGGCAAGGAAATCAAGATCAAGGCGAAGAAAGTACCCAAGTTCACCGCCGGCAAGGCTCTCAAGGACACCATCCGTTAAAACAGTTGCCCTGCAAACCCCCGGTGCTCCCCACACCGGGGGTTTTTTTTCGCCCCTCATGCGCCCTCCCACTTTTCGTTTGAGCTTCCCATGGTGAATCGAGTAAAACGGGGATCATGCCCGGTCTGAAGCTCTACACCAGCAACCGCCTCGAGGCCCTCGCGGGCAAGCTCGAGGAGGTCCTGCGCGTGCCGCCGGCCTCGCCCACGGCCCCGGAGATCATCCTGGTCCAGAGCCGCGGGATGGAGCGGTGGCTCTCGCTGGAGCTGGCGCGGCGCCTGGGGATCTGCGCCAACGTCCGGTTCCCCTTTCCCAACCATTTCATCGAGGGGGTCTTCCGCGGCGTCCTTCCCGACATGCCGGGCTCCGAGGCCTTCGACCCGGAGGTGCTTGCCTGGCGGGTCATGGGCCTGCTGCCCCGGTGCCTGTGCGAAGAGGGGTTCGAACCCCTGAAGGCCTACCTTGCCGACGACGGCCGCGGTTTCAAACGCTACCAGTTGAGCCGCATCATCGCCCGCCTCTTCGACCAGTACCTGGTCTACCGTCCCGACATGATGCTCGGCTGGGAGTCGGGCAGGGAGCGACACTGGCAGGCGGCCCTCTGGCGGATGCTTGCAGCCGGGAGCCCCGGGGCGCACCGGGCGGCGCGCTGGAAGGAGGCCCTCGCCCGCCTGCAGCGGCCCGCGGCCGAAGAATCGGCGCTTCCCGAGCGGATTTCCGTCTTCGGCATCTCGGCCCTGCCGCCTTTCCACCTGCGCATCCTCGATGCCGTTGCCCGCAGCATCGACGTCAACCTCTTCGTCATGAACCCCTGCCGGGAGTACTGGTACCTCATCTACTCCGACCGGGAGATGAGAAGGCTCGTCGACCGGCTCGGGACGGCCCCTCCCGACGAGGCCCTCCACCTGGAGAGGGGCAACAGCCTGCTCGCCTCGATGGGGGCCCTGGGCCGCGATTTCCTCCGGATGGTCTACGACACGGGGTGCGAGGAGGCGGACGTCTCGGAGGAGCCCGCCGGGGAGAGCCTCCTGGCCCGCATCCAGTCCGACATCCTCAACCTGCGCGACCGGGGCGCAGACGGCGAAAAGACGGCCGTTGCCGCCGGCGACGACTCGATCCAGATCCATGCATGCCACAGCCCCATGCGGGAGGTCGAGGTCCTTCAGGACCGGATCCTCGAACTGCTCGACCGCGACCCGTCGCTCACGCCTGCCGACATCCTCGTCATGACGCCGGAGATCGAGACCTACGCCCCCTTCATCGAGGCCGTCTTCTCCCTGCCCCGCGACGATCGTCGCCGAATCCCCTTCAGCGTCGCCGACCGCGGCATGCGAAGCCAGAGCGTGCTGGCGGACACCTTCCTGCGGCTCCTCGACCTCGAGGGCAGCCGGATGGGCGCCACGGAAGTGGCCTCCTTCCTCGAGACGGACGCCCTGCGGCGGCGCTTCGGCCTGGGGACCGACGACCTGGCCCTCGTCCACCGCTGGATCCGCGACACCGGCATCCGCTGGGGGGTCGACGGGGCGAGCCGCCGGAGGGAAGGGCTCCCGGGATTTGCGGAGAACACCTGGCGCTCCGGGATCGACCGCCTGCTGCTGGGGTACGCCCTGCCGGCACGGGCGGACGAGCTCTTCATGGGCATCCTCCCCCACGAGGGCGTGGCCGAAGGCGAGGCGGCGACGCTCGGCTCGTTCCTCGCGTTTCTGGAGACGCTCTTCGACTTCGCGGAATCCCTGTGTGAGCCCCGGGACCTTGCGGACTGGGCCGCTCACCTGGGCGCCGCCCTCGACGGCTTCTTTCTCCCCGAAGGGGACGAAGAGGACGAAGTGCAGACGCTGCGCCGCGCGCTCGGCGATGTGGCCCTGCGGCAGGGGCAGTCCGGCTTCGACGGGAAGCTCTGCGCCGGGGTCCTGCGGGCCCACCTCGAGGAGGCGCTGCAGGAGGCGGGGTTCGCCTCGGGCTTCATCACGGGCGGCGTGACGTTCTGCGCCATGCTGCCCATGCGGAGCATCCCCTTCCGGGTGGTCTGCCTCATCGGGCTCGACGATGCGGCCTACCCGCGGCAGACCGCGGCGCCGGGCTTCGACCTGATGAAGGAAAGCCCGCGGCCGGGCGACCGCTCCCGCCGTCTCGACGATCGCTACCTGTTCCTCGAGGCGCTCCTGTCGGCCCGGGAGAAGCTCTGCATCAGCTACACGGGACAGAGCATCCAGGACAACAGCGAGCGTCCGCCGTCGGTTCTCGTGAGCGAGCTGCTCGACGCGATCGAGCAGGGCTTCGAGATCCCCGGCAGGACCATTCGCGACGCGATCGTCGTGAAGCACCGCCTCCAGGCCTTCAGCCCCGAGTACTTCCGGGGAGGGAGGCTCTACAGCTACTCCGCCGAGAACGCCGCCGGGGCGGCCGCATCCGTTGCCGGGCCCGGCTCGCGGCGGCCCTTCATCGCCTCGCCCCTCCCCGAGCCGCCCCCCGCGTGGCGAACCGTCGACGTCCACGGCCTTGCCCGGTTCTTCGCCAACCCCGCGCGCACCCTCCTGACCCGCAGGCTGGGGATTCGCCTCGACGAGGCGGGGGCGCTGCTGGCCGACGTGGAGCCCATGAGCATCGAAGGGCTCGAGCGCTACGAGCTGGGCGAGAGGCTCGCGACCCGGTGCATCGAGGGGCTGGACGCGAAAGAGCTGATGCCCGCGGCGAGGGCGCTGGGAAGCCTGCCGCCGGGAACG
>JALOPC010000237.1 GCA_025454095.1 Syntrophales bacterium
CCTTCCACGCATCCTCCCGCCAACGTCTGCCCCAGTTCCCGGCACTTCTCCAGGGTCTCCTCCGTGAGCTTCCCTTTTGAAATGACGGGCTCGTAGACCTTCTTGAACTGGTACCCGAGGGCGATGCGCTCGATGTTGCGCAACGCCCCCGTACCATCGTTGCCTGCGCTGATGAAAACAACGTAAGGCTTGCGGAACACCTTGCCCCGGGCCTGTTCGTAGGTGCGGTCGAAGAAGTCCTTGATCATGCCGGACATGGTCCCGAAGTTCTCCGGCGTGCCCACGGCCAGGCCCCGGCAGTCGAGGAGGTCCTGCAGGGTGGCTTCGCCGGCCCGTTTCAGGACAACGTCCGCCCCCTCGATGGCCGCCGCCCCCTCGGCCACGGCCTCCGCCATGCGCTCCGTATTCCCCGTCTGGGAGTGGTAGACCACCAGGATTTTGGTCATCTAGGCCCTCGCTCTCATTCATTTCGTCTCCCCAAGGGAGCGCCATGGCGAAAATGAAGTTAGGAAGTGAGGAAGAGCAGAAGAGCGGCACGCGGTAGAAGATTATTTCTTGTCCGCTCTTCCGATGTTCCTAGCTTCCGCTCTTCCTTCATTTCATTGCCACACCCGTGCCTGCCCGCGCAAACAAAATCCTCCGCAGTTTTCCCTTGACAGGGGGGGGAATTCATGAAAATTATGACCGGCGGTCAGTATGCGACCAACGGTCAAATGGCGGCCGCAGGAGGGGGGGCATGAAGACAAAGATCACGGAGCTGTTCGGGATCCGCTACCCTGTCGTGCTGTCCGGCATGAGCTGGATCAGCGTCCCGAGCATGGTGGCCGCCGTATCCAACGCGGGCGGCCTGGGAATTCTTGCCACGGGGCCTCTGCATCCCGACGAGACGCGGGCGGCAATCCGCGAGATCCGCAAACTCACGGACAAGCCCTTCGGGGCCAACGCCACGCTGCTCTTCCCCGGAGCGGCGCGCAATGCGAAGGTCCTCCTCGAGGAAAAGGTGCCCGTCATCAACTTCTCCCTCGGGAAAGGGGACTGGCTCGTCAAGGCGGCGCACGAGTACGGAGGCAAGGTGGTCGCCACCGTCGTGAATCACCGCCACGCCCTGCGGGCGGCGGAGTACGGCACCGATGCGCTTCTGGTCACGGGGCACGAGGCGGCCGCCCACGGAGGCGATGTGACCAGCCTGGTGCTCGTCCCGAGCATCGTCGATGCCGTCAAGATCCCCGTCATCGCGGCCGGCGGCTTTGCCGACGGCCGGGGCCTCGCGGCCGCGCTCGCCCTGGGCGCCGAGGGGATCGCCATGGGGACCCGCTTCATGACGACGAAGGAAAGCCCGCTGCACGAGACCTTCAAGAGGCTCTCCGTCGAGAAGGACGTGACGGACACCCTCTACTCGGTCCGCTTCGACGGGCTGCCCTGCCGTGTGCTCGACACACCGGCGGCGCGACGAGCCGTCAGGAAGGGCCTCGATCTTCCCGCTGCCTTCGTCAACTCGCGTGAAATCGCCGCGATGCTCCGACTTCCCTACGCCAAGCTCTGCGTCGGGGTGATGGCCTCGGGCTGGAAGAACGCGAAGCAGCTTGCCTTCATGGCCAATGCCTTCAAGGCCATCCGCATCGCCACGGAGAGCGGGGACAACGAGAAGGGTGTTCTCACGGTGGGTCAAGTGACGGGGCTCGTCCGCGACGTCCCGACGGTGGCCGAGCTGATGGAGCGGATGGTGGCCGAGGCGTCGCGCGTGCGGGAGCGACTTGACACCGCCATCGCAGGGTCATAAACCGGCGAAAATGCCATCGTGGCGTCATTCCCGCGGAAGCGGGAATCCACGGGGTCCTGGATGCCGGGTCAAGCCCGGCATGACAGACGAAGCCTTTAGCCTGCTTTTTTGAAAGGAGAGAGACATGTCCGTTCTGGAGTGGAAAAAGGAAGAATCGGTCGCCGTCATTACCCTGACCAACGGAGAAAACAGGCACAACCCGGATTTCGTGGCGGCCTTCCTGGGGGCGCTCGACGAGATCGAAAAGGACTTGGGCGTCTCGTCCGTCGTCATCCTGTCGAGCGATGCGAAGAGCTGGTCCCAGGGCATCGACCTGACCTGGATCATGGGAAAGATGCAGCAGAAGGATGTCCAGGGGATCCGCGACTTCATGTACGGGATCAACAACGTCTTCAAGCGGGTGCTTCTCTACCCCGTGCCGGTCATCGCCTGCCTCAACGGCCACGCGGCGGCCAATGGGGCCATTCTCGCCTGCGCCTGCGATTTCCGGCTCATGCGGGCCGACAAGGGGTTCTTCTTTTTCCCCGAGATCGACATCGGCATCCCCTTCCTGCCCGGGATGATCGCCTTTCTGAAGAAGGCCATCCCCTACGATACGTTCAACGAGATGGCCCTGACGGGAAAACGCTGCACGGCAAAGGAAATGGCCGCACGCGGCGTTCTCGTGAAGGCCTGCGACAGCGAGGAGGTCCTCATTGCCGAAACGATGGCCTTCGCAAAATCCTTCCAGAAAAAGCGCGGCGTCTTCGGCGAGATGAAGCGCAGGCTCCACGCCGGGATCGTCGAGATCATCGACAAGGAAGACCCTAAATACATCGAGCCGCTGAAGCTCTTCTGGAAAGACTGAAAAAGCAGGAATTGGAAGAATCGTCATTGCGAGGGTGAAGCCCGTGGCAATCTACGGTTTAGCAGGGTGTTGAAAAACACCTTGCCACACAGGCTGTTCAAAAATGCTTAGATGCAAGGCGCGCAAATCCTGAGGAATGAGGCGTACTGTAACGTACGCCGCAGTGACGAAGGATGCAGCGCAACGCAGCAGATAGGCGTTTTTCAACAGCCTGCTAGACGAACAATGCCGCCAGGATCGCAAAAACGAGCGCGGGGACGAGATTGCCCACGCGGATTTGTTTGATCTCGAGGATATTGATGCCGATCCCCAGGATGAGCAGGCCGCCCGTGGCGGTGACGGCCTCGATGACCCCGGGGCCCTGAAGGAAGTCGAGTTTCGAGGCCAGCAGGGTGATTGCCCCCTGTATTGCGAAAACCGAAAGGGCGGAAAAAGCAACCCCCACCCCCAGGGATGATGCGAAGGCAATGGACGCCACCCCGTCGAGCAGCGACTTGATATAGAGGATGCTCGGGTCCCCCACCGTGCCGTCCCGGATGGAGCCGACGATGACCATGGCCCCGGTGCAGTAGAGAACGGAGGCCGTGACGAAACCCTGGACAAAGGTGGATGACTCGGTCCGTAAGCGCCGCTTGAGCCACTCGCCGATGGCGGCGATGCGTCCTTCGATATCCATGAGCTCACCCGTGACGGCCCCGAGCAGAAGAGACCCTATGACGAGCAGCGGACGCGTGCCCGAAAGGGCCATCTGGAGGCCGATCAGGATCACCGAGAGTCCAAGGGCCTGCATGACGATGGTCTTGACCCGGTCGGGCAGCCGTTTCCCGATCATGACGCCCAGGAGGCTCCCCGCCACTACGGCGCCCGTGTTTACCAGTGTTCCTGTCAAATCTCACCTTCCAGTATCAATGAACCGGGGT
>JALOPC010000238.1 GCA_025454095.1 Syntrophales bacterium
GAAGGTGGCGGACCTGGTGGCGGAGATCGCGGCGGCCTCCTCGGAGCAGGCCCAGGGGATCGACCAGATCAACAAGGCCGTGGCGGAGATGGACAAGGTAACCCAGCAGACGGCGGCCAACGCCGAGGAGTCGGCCTCGGCCTCGGAGGAGATGAACGCCCAGGCCGAGCAGATGAAGGACATCGCCTCGGAACTCATGACGCTCGTGGGGGGAAACCTCGACGCCGGGTCTTTGGCCTCTTCGGCAGCAGCCCCGTCGCAGGCCGTGCTGAAGAAAGTCCTGTCCTTCAAAGGATTCGGGAAGAAGGCCAATGCCGGGGCAGGAAACGTGCGCCCCGAGGCGGTCATCCCCCTGGACGACAAGGACTTCAAGAACTTCTAGCAATTCGCAAAACCGTTGAAGGACAACAGAAAAACCCCGCCTCCCGGCGGGGTTTTTCGTCTTCCTTCGACAGCTGGGATGAACTGCTGCGTATCGCAATTCACCTCTACGCCGATATTCCCTGGACCCTGGACCCTGGACCCTTACTTAATGACCTTCTTCGCCGAGAAATCCTGCCACTCCCGGGAGTTGTACGCCTCGACGATGATTTTGGACGCCTCGTCGAGATTGAAGAACTGCGTGTTGATGACCAGATCGTAGTGATTGGGATCCAGGGGATCGAGGTTGAAATATTTTCGCGCAAAGGCAACCCGCTCCGACTCCACCGTCAGGATGCGCTGCTTGGCCTCTTCCTTGGACACCTTGAAGAACGTCGCCACGTTGTTCACGCGCACTTCCATGGGCGCGATGACAAAAACCCGAAGGCAGGCTTCGGGGGGCAGGATGAAGCTGGCGCCGCGGCCCACGATGACGGCATTGCCGTGCGCACCGATCGTTCCGATCACCTTGGTGAGATGCTCCATGAACTCATAGGGCCACACGTGGCGCTCGCCCAGGGACTCGATCCAGTCGTCGAGCATGCCCTTGTCCTGCTCGTCCAGGGACTTGATCAGCCGCTTGCTCACCTTGGCGCTCTTTGCCACCTCGTCGATGATCTGCCGGTCCCAGTAGTCCATCTTGAGGTCTTTGGCCACCCTCTGCGCGAGGAACCACCCGCCGCTGCCCGGCAGGCGCGAGATGGCGATAACCGGCCGAATCGTCTGCTTGAATTTCTTCTTCTCGTTCAGCTCCCATTTCTTGGCCTGATCCTCGATGATCGCGGTCAGGGAACGCTTGGCGCGCGGCTTGAATTCCATGACTCCTCCTCTCTCTGCTCCGATGAAATCAATGAGTGCTCTCTCTCCGCCCTGCATCGCCCTGCAGGGTTTACAAAACGGTTGCTTTATACCTGTTACCCGGCAAGGAATCAAGGCAAAAAAGGGGACGTGAACATTCCCGATTTCCTTTCTTGACAGCCTTTTCGCCTCCGTTTACCCTACGCTATCGATTCCACTGCAAGGAAAGAGAAACCCGGCCATGACGGAAAATACCCAGCTCCTCGATCTCTGGAGGCAGCGGTACCCTCAGAAATTCGCGACCGAAAAGGCGATCTTCAGCCATATTCACCGCGGCGACACGATTTTCATCTCATCGGCCTGCGCGGAGCCTCAACATCTGGTCCACGCCATGATCCGCTACGTCAAGGGAAACCCGAAGGCCTTCTTCGACGCCGAGGTTCTCCACATCCGGACCCTCGGCGTGGCACCCTACGCCGACGAGAAGTTCAAGTCCAACTTCCGGCACAACTCCTTCTTCATCGGCGACAGCACCCGCGGGGCCGTCAACAAGGGCCTGGCCGACTACACGCCGGTCAATCTCTCCCAGGTGCCCGGCCTGTTCCGCCGGGGCCTCGAGCACGTGGATGTGGCCCTTCTCCAGACCTCGCTGCCCGACGAGCACGGCTATCTCAGCGTGGGCGTCAGCGTCGACATCGTCAAGGCCGCCGCTGAAACGGCCCGTGTCGTTGTCGTCCAGGTCAACCGGTACATGCCGCGGGTCCACGGCGACACCTTTCTCCACATCGACGACATCGATTTCCTCGTGCCCTACGACGAGCCCCTGCTCGAGTACTACCCGGCCGCGGACACGGACATCGCCCAGCGGATCGGCAACTACGTGGCCCGGCTCATCGAGGACGGCGACACGATCCAGGTGGGTTACGGGACGATCCCCAACGCGGTCCTCTCGAACCTGCACGGCAAGAAGCACCTGGGCATCCACACGGAACTCATCAGCGACGGCATCGTGGAGCTGATGAAGCAGGGCGTCGTCGACAACTCCCGCAAAACCGTCAACCGCGGAAAGACCGTGGCGACCTTCTGCATGGGCAAACACTCCACCTACGAGTACCTCCACGACAACCCCTCGATCGACTTCCGGGCCATCGACTACACGAACAACCCGCTGCTCATCGCGCGGCAGGACAACATGGTCGCCATCAACAGCGCCCTGGAGATTGACCTCACCGGGCAGGCCACGGCGGAATCCATCGGCAAGACCTTCTACAGCGGCGTGGGCGGCCAGGCGGACTTCATGAGGGGTTCCGCCCTGGCCCGCAACGGCAAGACCATCCTCACGATCCAGTCCACGGCGGCCTGCGACGTGGTCTCGCGGATCGTGCCTTTCCTGAAGGAAGGGGCGGGAGCCACGCTGCTCAGGGGAGACGTTCAATACGTCGTGACCGAGTGGGGCATCGCCTACCTGCCGGGCAAAAACGTTCGCGAGCGGGCCATGGAGCTGATCGCCATCGCCCACCCGAAGTTCCGGCCCTGGCTCATCGAAGAGGCCCGGAAAAACGGGCTCATTTACAAGGACCAGGCCTTCATCCCGGGCGAGCGGGGCATCTACCCCGAGGAACTCGAGACGTACCGCACCACGAAGGCGGGGGTGAACCTGCAGTTCCGGCCGGTCAAGATCAGCGACGAGCACAGGCTCAAAGACTTCTTCTACTCCCTGTCGGACAACAGCATGTACCGGCGGTTCATCTCCTACCGACAGGACATGCCCCATGAGCGTCTCCAGGATTTCGTCGTCATCGACTACACGAGAAAGATGGAGATCCTGGCCGTGCTCGGCGAGGAAGACAATGTGGAGATCGTCGGGCTTGGCCAGTACGAGATCGAGAAGGACACCCACATGGCGGAAGTCGCCTTCGCCGTGAGCGACAAGCACCAGAGCAAGGGAATCGGCCAGGAGCTCCTCCGATATCTCACGTATCTTGCCAGGAGGCAGGGACTTCTCGGGTTTACGGCGGAGGTGCTGCTCGAGAACCGGCCGATGCTCCACGTTTTCGAAAAGATGGGCTTCGACATGGAAAAACGCGTCGGGTCGGGGGTGTACGAACTCAAGATGATGTTCAGGGTCTAGCGGGCGCCTGATCGGAAAGGTTTCGGATGGTTTTTCCCGAACCCAGGGCCGGGCGTCCTTCACGAAAAGAGAATCCTACCTTCTATCTTTACCCCTCCGGCGGATGCTCCGCCCCGGCTGAGGGGGACACTGCGGGCGACGTGACAGCGGGCGCACCGGCAGGGCCGTTGGGGGGGGCGGCTCTCCCC
>JALOPC010000239.1 GCA_025454095.1 Syntrophales bacterium
GCCGAACTGCTTGGTGGCCTCGTGGGCGATCACGAGCCGGTGGGTCTTGCCGACGGAGTTGAACACCGCCTCCTTGTCCCAGGGCTGGACCGTCATGAGGTCGACGACCTCGACGCTCACGCCGTCCTTTTCGAGATCCGCCGCTGCGCGCAGCGCCTCGTTGACGAGGCGGGACACGGCGACGACGGTCACGTCGGTGCCCTGCCGCTTGACGTCGGCCTTGCCCAGGGGGATCAGGTGATCGGCCCCCTCGGGAACCTGCCCCTTCATGGCGTGCAGAGTCTTGTTCTCGATGAAGACGACGGGGTTGTCGTCGCGGATGGCGGATTTCAGGAGCCCCTTGACGTCGTAGGGGTTGGCGGCCATGACGACCTTGAGCCCCGGCACGTGGGCGAACCAGGCCTCGAGGCACTGCGAGTGCTGGGGGCCCGCGTTGAGCCCCGCGCCCTCGGGCATCCGGACGACGATGGGCATCGTGTACTGGTTGCCGAACATGTAGCGCATCTTGGCGATCTGGTTGACGATGCTGTCCATGGCGCAGGTGACGAAGTCCATGAACATGATCTCCACGACGGGCCGAAGGCCGCAGGAGGCGGCGCCGGCCGCCATCGAGGTCAGGCTGGCCTCGCTGATGGGGGTGTCGACGATGCGCGTGGGGCCGAATTTCTTGAAGAGATCGCGGCTCGCGCCGAAGGACCCGCCGGCCAGCCCCACGTCCTCGCCGATGAGGAAGACGCGCTCGTCGCGCTCCATTTCCTCCTCCAGGGCTTCCTTGATGGCGAAGATATATCGAATGTCTTTCATGTCAGACTCCTTTGAGGAAACTGATTGAGCGCACAATCATATTTCCGGGTAAAAATTTTTACACGTAGAGCCCCGCCGCCATCTCCTCCGGTCCGGGGTAGGGGCACTGGCGGGCGAATTCGACCGCCTCGGCGAGCTCGGCCGCAATGTCGGCCTGCAGTTTCTCGATGTCGGCGGGCTTGAGGATTTTCTCCTTCGTGAGGCGCGCCTCGAACGACTGGATGCAGTCCTTGGCCATGGCCTCGTCGACCTTCTCCTTGCCGCGGTACTTCTGGGCGTCGCCCACGTAGTGTCCGTACCAGCGGTCGCACTTGACCTCGACGAGCGTCGGGCCGCCGCCCTTGCGGGCCCGCTCGACGGCCTCGCCGCAGGCCTCGTAGATCTCGACGACGTCGTTGGGGACGATCGCGGCCGGCATGCCGTACGAGATGGCGCGGTCGGCGAGGTTTTCGATCTTCGCGTGGACCGGCCGGGGGGAGAACTCGGCCCAGCCGTTGTTCTCGCACAGGAAGATCACGGGGAGGTTCATGACCGATGCGAGGTTGAGGCTCTCGTGGAAGGTGCCCTGGTTGGTGGCGCCGTCGCCGAAGGTGGCCACGGCCACCTGGTCCGTCCCCTTGTACTTCGCGGCAAAGCCCGCGCCCGTCACGATGGGGATGCCGCCGCCGACGATGCCGTTGGCGCCCATGATCCCCTTGGAGAGATCCGCCAGGTGCATCGACCCGGAGCGGCCCATGCAGTAGCCGTCCCTGCGGCCGAACAGTTCCGCCATGGCGCGCTTGAGTTCGATGCCCTTCGCGATGGCGTAGCCGTGCCCCCGGTGCGTCGTCCCGATGTAGTCGTCGTCCCGCAGGTGGGCACAGATCCCGACGGGGGCCGCTTCCTGCCCGATGCTGACGTGGAGGAAGCCCAGGATCTCGCCTGCGGAGAACACCTCCATGAGCTTTTCCTCAGCCCGGCGGATGCGCAGCATCTGCCGGTAGAATTCGATCATTTTTTCTTTTCCCGGTTTCCCCATTTCGATCTCCTTTCGCGTTGGGACTTGGCGGGTTTCCTGAAGTGACGGCGTTCCTCGCCGTCCCGGCCGGTTTCCTCGACGATCTCGATCGCGTGCTCCACGAACTCGAGGATGCCATTCACGACGTCGTCCATGGACTTGTAACGCCTCCGGAGGCTCCAGCCCCGGAGGACCAGGATGACGTTGAGGTAGGAGAGGATGTCCGCCGCCATCTTCAGGCGGGCCTCGTTGATCTTCCGGCCGGCAAAGTGCAGGCGCAGGAGTTCCTCGAAGACCTCGATGTACTTGGTTTCCTGGGCGAGGACGGTGCGGACGCTCTCGCGGTCGTAGTTGCCCGCCTCGCGGTAGAGGAACATGATCACGTCCTGGTACTGGTAGATCAGCTCCATGTTGTGCCGCAGGGCGGCGCTGATCTTCTCCCGGGGATCCTCCGTGTCCTCGATGGTCTTCCGGAGGCCCTCGGTGAGGATCGTGGTCATGAAATCGTAGACGATGTAGAGGATGTCTTCCTTGCTGCGGACGTAGTTGTACATGGTGCCCATCGTGAGTCCCGCCGCTTCGGCGATCTCCCGGACCGAGGCCCCGTGGAACCCTTTGGCGGCGAAGACCTGCATGGCCCCCTCGATGATCTGCTTGCGCCGCAGGTCGATGAGCCTCGCGTTCTTGATGTTCGCCTGGACTTCTTTTCCGTGTACCTTCATGTTCCTCCCCCTCTGCATGGTGTAGGTCTTGCCCTACATATCACGCATCAGAAGGTACTGAGAAGAAAAACCTTTTGCTTTGTCCGCGTTCGGTGCTATGATGTCAGAAAATTGATTGAGCGCTTACTCAGGTGTGTTCATACGCGATCCGCGAGGCGCTGTCAAGCACAATTTCAAAGGGGGAACAAAATATTCAGCGGCCGGGCCCAAATCGGCTCCCGACAGGGGTTGCGGGGCGTCCCGGCACGCAGGAGGAGTGACCATGAAGACATCGGCACGCACGAAAGACATCCAGGATTTGACACGCGAGGAACTGCTCGGTTTTCTCGAAGACGCCTCCCTGAACTGGCTCGCCCACGACGGGCTCTGGTTCCAGGCCGTGGAGAACCGCTACGGCACCGACGCGGGAAGGCAGTGCAGCGGGGAGGCGATCGCAGCCTACTCGGAGATCGAGGCGAAGCGGATCCTGAAGCGCTTCGGGCTGCCCGCGGGCGGCGGCATCCCGGTTCTGATGCAGGCGCTGCGGTTCCGGATGTATCACCTCATCAACAAGCAGGACTTCGTGGAGGTCTCGGAGACGCGCTGCATTTTCCGCATGCGGGAGTGCCGCGTGCAGGCCATGCGCAAGAAGAAGGGCCTTCCCGACTATCCCTGCAAGACGACGGGAGTCGAGGAATACAGCCACTTCGCATCCGCCGTGGACCCGCGGATCAAGACGCGCTGCGTAGCCTGCCCGCCCGACGCGCACCCCGAGGAGTTCTGGTGCGCCTGGGAATTCACGATCGATGAATGACGCAGAGACGGCAGGGGGGGCATGCATCGGGACGGAAGAATCGCGATCCGCAGCGCCGTGTTCCGGGGCAGGCCCGAGGGGGTGCGGGAAGAGGGCGTCGTACCGGAAATCCGCCCGCACGGCCTGTAGCCGGGAAGCGCGGCTGCGGCGTCCCCCGCCGCCCGGACGAGGAAAGCCCCCCCCGGTAAGCATACGAAAATCGGGCAGATACAAGA
>JALOPC010000240.1 GCA_025454095.1 Syntrophales bacterium
GGACCCGGCAAACCGGGGAAAGATCATGGATCGCGGGCTCTGGAAGTACTCGAGACACCCCAACTACTTCGGCGAAGTCACGATGTGGTGGGGTCTGTACCTCGTGGCCCTGTCGGTGCCCTGGGGATGGGCCTCCGTCATCGGCCCTCTGACCATCACCTATATCATTCTCTTCGTTTCAGGCGTCCCCATGACGGAGCGGTTCATGGAGAAAAATCCGGCCTTCGCGGATTACAGGAGACGCACCAGCGCCTTTGTCCCCTGGTTCCCCCGAAAAGGCTGAACGAGCAGGAATTGCCGTCCGTCCCGGCTTACTTTCCCGGCATCGTCCCGGCGGGCTCCGAGGCGTCGGTGATGATCCGCCTGGGCGAGGACCCGGGCTTGAGTTCCAGGATCCTGTTTTGCGCTCCGATGTCTCCCTGGCGGACGAAGGCCACCGTTTCGGCCGCAGAATGTTCTGCCATGACGCTCCCGGCCATACAACCGATTGAGACCACTGCCGCGAGAATGATGCATCCCATCAAGCAGACATGTACGCGGGTCAGATGCTCCAGGCTCCGCCCGATTGTCATTCCGGACTTGATCCGGAATCCAGTGTTCCCATGGATTCCCGCCCGCGCGGGAATGCCACGATTGGACGTACTCATTTGCGTACCTGTTTTCTGTACTCTTCGATGGGGATGACCCTGTCGGCCGCCTCGTCGTAGACGGACACCTTCCCGCTGTAGGCGTCGACGATCACCGTCAGGACCCGCACTGTGTGCGTGTCATGACGCTCGCCGACGTAGATCTCGTAAACGGCGCCGGGCTTCCCCGGTTCGGCATCCGGGTCGGGGTACCCGGTGATCATCGAGAAGGGAGCGGCCTTCGTGCCCGCCATCCGCTTGATCATCTCCTGCACCTCCGGCAGGGCCCAGACGATCTCGTCGGCCTCGTCGTCGCTGATCTGCCGGGGGAGAGCCTTCTTTGCCGGGGCGGAAACCGCATCCGGCTTGCAGTCTCCCAGGACCACGACATTCCGCGGGCACACGAAGGCGCCATTGTAGAGATCGATGCCGGCCGTGGCGCGAATCTGCTTTCCTTCAAACTGCTTGAAGTCGAACGGGATGTTCGTGCAGGGGTTGATTTTCAGAGGCCGCTCCCGCTTGAAGCGATCGGGCGCCTGGATGAGCATCCGGCCGTCCTTCACGCAGCCCGTCACGGACTCGACGGGCACGGGCGGAGTGGCCCCCGCCACAGGCGCCAGAACCGTTGAAAAAATCAGCAGCGCCGCAACCCGAACTCTCGAATGCATGTTCATCGTTTCTCCTCAGCATCTGCCCTTCTCCAGTGTGTCCCGTTCGAGCAGGTCGTCCTTCACGGTGTCCACAAGCCAGGACGCGGCGGGGCACTGGAAGACCAGGACCCCGCCTTCTTCATGTCGCCCGTGATACGCCGGGAGGCTCAAGACACCCCTGCTCCCTCACTTCGGGCCGCCGCAACGAATGTACGTGAAGCCCTCGCAGAAGGACTCGTCACAGACCCGGTTGTCGCCGATGACGTACGTGGGGCGGTGAGCCGCATGCGCCCAATCCGCGGACCCGGCGTATCCGTGCATTTGGCAGAACCGGTCGGCGGCAACCTTGTCGCACTCATCCCCGAACCTCCAGCACCGGTCGACACGGATGTTCCTGTATGTGGGTTCATGATACACGCGGCCGGATTCCGGGGGCGGGGTCGTCGGCTCCGCGGCTGCACAGGGGCCCAGCACCCGCAGGGACGCCTCCTCGGCATAGAACCGGTCCCCGGGGAGGAGGTGGCCCGCCAAGGCGATCCGTTTGCCCTCGTGGGCGGAAAGATCGAGCGGAGCGTCTCTCGGGCCAAGGGCCTTGATGCGGTAACGTCCCTCGCTGGCGTGGGTTCCGAAATCGGTCTTCTCCGTCACGAGCACTCCGCCGGTCACGCATCCCGTGATCGTCACATTCACCGGCGCCGAGGCGCCGAGATTGCCGGCAAAAAAGACCCACGACACGACGGCAATGAACGCAACGAGTCTCCTCATGGTGTCACCCTCCTTCTCCCGTGTCGGTTGTCCATCCCCGGCTCATACTACCGGAGTCCCGTCGTCACCGTCAACTTGTCGTAGGGGTTGGTATCGTCGAAAACAACGACGGGAACACGCGTGCTGTCGCCGGGAGTCCCGCGCCAGATCTTCGTGGCCATGACCTGTCCGTTACGGCCCGCCTTGAAGGTCACCGAGCCGTCGGCTTTCATGCTCACCGAGACCTTGCGTTTCTCCCCCGGGGCAAGCCGGTTTGCCGGCCCGAAGGATTCGCCATCCGCAAATATGTGGGTGTTCTCTCGGGAGCGGTTTGTCAGTTCCGCCGTCACGGCCCGCGGCGCCGTCCGGCCGGAGGATGCAGAAGACCCCGCAGACGCGGACGCCCCGCTTCGCCGGACTGTGTAGGTGTCGCTTGTCTCATCGCCGCGCACCGCGGCCGTGAACACGTTCCCGCCCGGCGCCATGGTGAACTCGAACGTGCCCGTCGCCCCCTTGTCGCTGCCCTCGCGGAAGGTCCCCGTCACCCGGCTGCCGGACACGGTCCCATCGATGGTGCCCCGGAGGGTTTCTTTCTGTCTTGCGCCGGAGGCCGCCGTGTAGGGAACATCGACCTGGAAGCTCCCCGTGAGGCGGCTTCCGCTCTGGGACAGGCTGAAGGTCACCACCTCGCCGTCGGGTCCGGGGTCGCTCTTCCAGGCCCCGGCCCAGTAGCCTGCCGCCGTCTCCGCGGCAGTGCCGCCAGGCTTCTGTGTCGAGGACGTCGCAGATACCGTCGGCCCTGTCGGGGTCGAGGGGGTCACCGGTGTCGACGCCGCGGCGATTTTGACCTCAAGCTGGCGGATGTAGTTCTCCAGTTCCTTGTCCGGCCAGACGGCAAGACTCTCCTTGTATTTCCCGACGGCCGCCTGCAGCTGGTTTTTCTGCTGCAGGGCATAGCCCTCGTCGCGCAGATGTTTCGCCTTTGCCTTCCGTGCAGCCGCTTCGGCGTCCTGCTTGACTTTCCCCTCCAGCGTGGCGATGTGGCTGGCAAGCCCTGTGTCGGGCCAGTAGCTCAAGCTTTCCTTATACTTCGCGATGGCCTCGGGAATGCGGTTTCCCTGCTGCAGCTTCGCCCCCTCGTTTCTTAGCGCCACAGCCTTTGCGCGCCGGGCCTCGAGATCGCTGACGTACTTCGTTCGCGGCGCCTCCGACCAGTAGCCGAGGCTTTCCTTGAATTTCGTCAGGGCATCGCTCGGCCGCCCCTGGTTCAAGAGGGCCGTCCCCTCCTGCCAGAGCTTATCCGCCGATGCTTTTTTCTCACCCGCCTCGGCCTGTTTCCCCTCGAGTATCCGCACGTGCTCCTCCAGGGCCGCATCGGGCAGGAGCTTCAGGCTCTGCCGGTAGCTCGCGACGGCCTCAGGTATCTTTCCCGCCTTCTGCTTCGCCTCTCCGTCGGCGCGCCAGTTCTTCGCACCGGTTACCCGGTTTTTCAGGTCCTGCTGGTG
>JALOPC010000241.1 GCA_025454095.1 Syntrophales bacterium
TGGACGAGGGTCTCCAGGGGAGGAGGGTGCACGATGTGGGTGAACAGGCTGTTTCTCCAAAAGGGGATATCCTGCGTGTAGTAATGGGACACCCGGACGGGGGCCCCCGTGAGCCGGGCCATCAGGGCGCCGCGGTCCCCTGCGCGGAGGTCGAAGACGACGTCGAAGCGCTCGCGGCGGAGCGCGCCGACGAGGGCGGACTGCGCGGGGATCTCCGCGAGGAGCCCCCCCTTTGCGCCGGCCACATTGAAGACGCGGCGGACATCCGGGTGTGCCTCGAGCAGCTCCCCGAAGCCGCCCCTCGTCAGGACGGAAACCTCCAGCGAAGGAAAGGTCTCTCGGAAGGCGCGGATCGTGGGTTCCGTCCAGACCACGTCCCCGATGTCCCCCAGCTGGATCAGGAGCACCTTGCGCACCTTCATGAAATCGATGGGACTTCCCTTGATGAACATGACGCGGGTCTATTTCGTCTGTTTCGTCTATTTCGTCCGGGAACTGCTCTGTTCCTTGTTCCCTGGCCCCTGTACCCTGCTCTTACGGGCATCCTTTCAGATGCCAAACGATGAGCTGCGAGTAGAGCTTCCCCTTCTCCCGCAGGCCCGGGTTGAGCCCGAGGGTCAGCAAGACCCCGGCCCCGGTGAGCACCCAGTTCACGACGAGCCGCATCACGACGAGGACCGCCGCGAGAAGCGAACGGGCCGGGCTCTCCCACTTCATGAAGTAGAGATATCGGGATCGGTAGAAGTGCATTCTAGAACGGACGCTGGTCCCGACGCTTTTCCCCTGGAGGTGATAGATCCGGGCAGTGGGGACGTGGTAGATCTTGCCGCCCGCCTGCTTCATCGTCCGGGCCCAGTCCGTCTCCTCGAAAAAGAAGAAGTAGCGCTCGTCGAATCCCCCTACGCCGTCGATGGCGCTTTTGCGCACCATCAGACACGCCCCGATGCAAGAGTCCACCTCGATGGGATGCCGGTAGTCCTGGCGCTTGCTGGGATACCGGTCGGGGAACAGGGTTTCGAGCAGCGGCATGTTGAGCAGGAGCGACGGGATCGTGGGAAACCGGGCGATGGAGTTCTGCTTGCTGCCGTCGGCATTCAGGAGCTGCCCGCAGGCCATGACCGCCTCGGGGTGCTCTTCCATGAAGGCGAAGAGATCCCGGACGGCCCCTTCGGTGAGAACCGTATCCGAGTTGAGCAGCAATGCGTAGCGGCCCGTCATGGCGCGGAAAGCCTGGTTGTTGGCGGCGGCAAAACCCCGGTTCTCGTAATTCTCGATCCGCCGGACCTGCGGGAACTCGACCTTCAGCATGGCCACGCTGCCGTCTCCCGAGGCGTTGTCGACGACGATGACCTCCAAGGCCAGGCCCTCGATCGTGCCGTACACGGAACGCAGGCAGCTGCGGAGAAGCGCTTCGGTGTTCCAGTTGACGATGATGACGGAAAGATCCATGTCGAGATATGCCTGTGAGCCCCCGGGCAGTTAAGAGCGGACCCATCCGAGCCCGAGCACTATATCGGCAAAGCGAGGAAATTATGAAGAGCGAACGATCGGAGCGGGCCTGGCAGGCATTTCTCCTTCGCCGCTCTTCCGATTCCCCTACCTCCCGTCTTTTTGCCGGTTCAGCTCGCTGAGCTTGGCGTACTTGAAGAACTTGTTCACCGCATCGGTGACGGACAGGACCAGGCCCTGCCGGCCGTCGAGAAAACCCCGGCGAAGGATGTAGTTCTGGAGAAAGGTTAGCTCCGCCCGTGCGAGAGCCCCCCAGACCGACGAGCGGCGCCCTTCCCGAAAAGCTTCCTCGGCGGCCAGGGTGGAGTACTTGTCGATCTTCTTCAAAATTTCGCTGAGCCGGCCCTCCGTGAAGTGCTCGATGGGGGTCTCCAGGGCTATGACCTGCCCCGCGACCGTTACGGCCTCGTGAACCGGGACATCCGTCATCCGGCCCATGCCCCTGCGGAACAACCGCGTGATCCGGTCGGGCCACCACCCCATGTGCCGGATCCAGCGTCCCTGGAAGAAGTTTTTCCGGGGAAAGCTGTAACCCGCGGCAGCCCCCTCGCCTGCCGATACCACCGCCCGGATGGCGGCCTGTGTCTCCGCAGGGATTCGCTCGTCGGCATCGAGGACGAGCACCCAGGGCTCGCGGCAGCGGTCGATGGCCGTCTGCTTCTGGGCCCCGAACCCCTTCCAGGGCTCGGGAAACACCTCGCAGCCGAACCCCCGGGCGATATCGAGGGTGCCGTCATCGCTGCCCGAGTCGACCACGACGATCTGGGTCGCAAAGGCGACGCTCTCCAGGCAGCCCGGGAGGTTGACGGCTTCGTTTTTCGTGATGATCGCAACGGACAGCGGGATTTTGTCTTCCATCGTCGGCTCCCGAAACGGCCCCTTCACGCCGGTCGCGGCCACCATACCACAGATGCCGGGCGGATTAAAACGATGAAATGCTTCCGGGTTTGTGGTAAGGGCAGGCAGAAGGCGCCGGAAGACAGCCGGGGGCGGGGCGGCCCGAAAGCCGTCCGGCAAGGATGCAGATGAAGAGGAAGAAGATCGCCGTCGTCATCCCCAAGTTCGGACTCGTGGGAGGCGCTGAGAATTTTGCGGCCGAGCTGACGGTCCGGACGGCGGCAGATCCCCGCTTCGAGGTCCACGTCTTCGCCAATCGCTGGCTCGCAACCGGGCCGGACATCACGTTCCACCACGTCCCGGTCATCCGGTTTCCCCGCACCCTCACCACGCCGAGCTTTGCCTGGTTCGCCAACCGCGCCGTCGCGCGCCTGGGCGCCGACCTCATCCACGCCCACGACCGCATCTTCGCGGCCGACCTCTTCACCATGCACGGCATCCCCCACCGGCTCTGGGTCCGCGACGTGCGGCAGAAGCGCATGAGCCTCTTCGATCGGGCTACTGGAGAAGTCGAGGCCCGGCTCGTCGCAAATCCCCGCTGCCGAAGATTTCTCGCCGTCTCATCGATCACGAAGAAAAAATTTATCGGCGAGTACGGCGTCGAGGAGAGCCGGGTGCTCGTCCTGCCGCCGGGGACCGACGTTTCGCGCTTCGCCCGGATCGACCGGGAGCGCTGCCGGGCGGAGGTCCGCCGTTCGCTGGGCGTAGACGCGTCGACCCCGATCCTGCTGTTCGTGTCCATGAATTTCGAGGTGAAGGGCCTGGACTACGTCATGCAGGGGCTTGCGGCACTGAAGCGGGCAACGGGATCTCCCCTGCCGCTTCTTTTTGTCGTGGGAAAGGGAAACGAGGGACACTACCGGAGGATGGCGGAGGAACTCGGGATCGGCGGGCACGTGCGTTTCTCGGGGGTCACGGGACGGGAGAACCTCGATGCCCTCTACGCGGGAAGCGATCTGTTCGCCATGCTGTCGCGCTTCGACACCTTCGGCATGGCGGCGCTCGACGCCATGGCGGCCGCGCTGCCCGTCGTGCTCAGCGGCAACGTGGGGGCGAAGGACCTGGTGCGCGACGGGGTCAACGGGTTCGTCGTAGGCAACCCCGCCGACGCAA
>JALOPC010000242.1 GCA_025454095.1 Syntrophales bacterium
CGTCACCCTGCCCCTGTTTCTCCACCTTGCGGCCGGACTTTTCTCGAATCTCCCCGCCCAGATGGGTCTTCTGCTCAGGGCCATGTAGGCGCCGGGGACAGGGTCCAGGGGCCAGGGTCCAGGAAGGAAGAAAAGACCGGGCGAAGAACACGCCTGTTTCCCTGTATTTCCAGCCCTGATTTTTTCCCGAAACCCGACTTCAGAATCCTGGATCTCGGGTGCTGTTTCGGCACGAAGTCTGCAATTCATCTCACCGATGCTATTCGCCCGATATCCCCGGCGTTTTTGCCCGTTTTTTGACATCGGCGTCAGCAGCCCGGAAAGCCGCTGCAAGCGTTGCCGACGACGGGGTTTCGGCAGCGAAATGGCAAACCGAGGGTTCGGCCCCTGTTTTGTTTTTTCCTGACAAAGACCAGGAACGAAACGAACAGGCGTCGCCCAAGCGACGCGAGGAAGCCCGGAGCAAGGGGCAGGTCGCCCAGAGCCGCGAGGCGGTCTCTGCGGCGATCCTGCTTTCCTGCACGCTTCTGTTCTATTTCTGTTCCGGCGGCATGGTCGAGCGGCTGATGGACCTGACGCGCTGGACCCTGCGGGACTGCGGCACGACGGCCGTCACCCTCACCAACATCCACTCGCTGCTGTGGGGCTGGTCCTGGAAGCTCCTGCTCATCATGGGCCCGCTGCTGCTCACCGTGGTGGTGGCGGGCGTACTGGCCAACTATCTCCAGATCGGGTTTGTCTTCTCCTCCGAAGCGCTTGCCCCGAAATTCGAAAAGATCGATCCCATCAAGGGCTTCCAGCGGCTCTTTTCCCTGCGATCCCTCGTGGAACTGTTCAAGAGTATCCTGAAGATGATCGTGGTCGCCGCCGTCGTCTGGTACACCCTGAAAGACGAACTGCAGAACATGATCCCGCTCATGGAGGAATCCGTCTGGGGGATCCTCCTGTACACGGGGCGGGTTTCCTTCAAGATCCTGATCACGACCTGCTGGATCCTCATCGTACTGGCCATCGTGGACTACATCTACCAGCGCTGGGAGTACGAGAAGGGGCTCCGGATGTCCAAGCAGGAGGTGAAAGACGAATACAAACAGACCGAAGGGAACCCCGCCGTCAAGGCGAGGATCCGCCGCATCCAGCGCGACGCCGCGCGGAAGCGGATGATGGCCAACGTGCCCAGGGCCGACGTGGTCATCACGAACCCGACGCACCTGGCCGTGGCCATCCACTACGACCCGGAAAAGATGTACGCGCCGACCGTCGTGGCCAAGGGGGCCGGCTTCGTGGCGGAGAGGATCCGGGAGATCGCCAGGGCCCACGGGGTGCCCGTCGTCGAGAACAAACCCGTGGCACAACTATTGTATAAAACGGTCGATGTGGATCGGGCGATCCCGGAGGACCTGTATCGCGCAGTGGCCGAAATTCTGGCCTATGTCTACGGCCTCAAGGAGAAAGCGGTGTAAGCGGACTGAGGTTGCGAGGAATCGGGTTTTTGTTTGTGTTTTTTCCTGCCCGAGACCCGAAACCCGAACCCCGGTACCCTGTGTCAGGATAAGGAATGGCAGAAGCGATTGAGAAAACGGGGGCCGTTCCCCACTGGGCGAAAAACCCGGCGATGCTGATGGGCGTCGGCGTCATCGCCATCCTCATGGTCATGGTGATCCCCCTGCCGTCGCTCATCATCGACCTGCTGCTGTCGCTGAGCATCACGGCATCAATCGTGATCCTGCTCATGTCGATGTTCGTACTCAAGCCGCTCGATTTCTCCGTCTTCCCCTCCGTCCTGTTGACGGTGACCCTGTTCCGCCTCTCGCTCAACGTGGCCTCGTCGCGGCTCATCCTGCTGCACGGAAACGAGGGGACCGGGGCCGCCGGCCAGGTCATCAAGGCCTTCGGGACCTTCGTCGTGGGGGGCAACTACGTGGTGGGCCTCATCGTCTTCACCGTGCTCACCCTGATCAACTTCGTCGTAATCACCAAGGGCGCCACCCGCATCGCGGAAGTGGCGGCCCGGTTCACCCTCGATGCCATGCCGGGCAAGCAGATGAGCATCGACGCGGACCTCAACGCCGGGCTCATCTCCGAAACCGAGGCGAGACGCCGGCGCGGCGAGATCGAACGCGAGGCCGATTTCTACGGCGCCATGGACGGCGCCAGCAAGTTCGTGCGCGGCGACGCGATCGCCGGGGTCGTGATCATCTTCATCAACGTCGTGGGCGGGCTCATCATCGGCGTGCTGCAGCAGGGCATGGACATCACCGACGCGGCTCGCAACTACACGCTGCTGACGATCGGCGACGGGCTGGTGACGCAGATCCCGGCCCTGATCGTCTCCACGGCCGCCGGCATGCTCGTGACGCGCTCCACCTCGTCGTCCAATCTCGGGGAAGACATCACGGAGCAGCTCTTCGTGCAGCCGAAGGCCATCGGCACGGCCGCCGCCATCCTCTTCATCTTTGCCCTGATCCCCGGGATGCCCAAGCTCTCGTTCCTGCTCGTCGCCGCGGGGGCCGGGTTCCTGGCCTGGCGGCTCATCCGGAGCGCGCCGGTCGCGCAGGAAGCCGCCGACGAGGAAGCGCCGCCGCCTACGCCCATCGAAACGGTGGATCTGCTGCTCCCGCTCGACCTGCTGGAGATCGAGGTGGGCTACGGGCTCATCGGGTTTGTCGACGTGGCCCAGGGGGGCGAACTGCTCCAGCGCATCAAGTCGCTGCGCAGGCAGCTGGCCGTCGAGATGGGCTTTGTGATCCCGGCCATCCACATCCGGGACAACCTCCAGCTCAAACCCAACCAGTACAACGTCATCCTGAAGGGCGTCGAGATCGCCCGCGGCGAGCTGATGCCCGGCCACTGGCTGGCGCTCACGTCGGACAAGACCCCCCGCGTCAAGGGGATCGACACCAAGGAGCCCGCCTTCGGTCTTCCCGCCGTGTGGATCACGGAGCGGGAGAAGGAAAGCGTCCAGGCGCGCGGCGTGGTCGTCGTGGACCCCGCCACGGTGGTGACGACGCACCTGACCGAGATCATCAAGGCCAATGCCGACGAGCTGCTGGGCCGCCAGGAAGTCCAGTCGCTGATCGACAACCTCGCGAAGACCTACCCCAGGGTGGTCGAGGAACTGATCCCGAAAGTCGTCTCCGCGGGGACGATCCACCGCGTGCTGCAGAGGCTGCTGCGCGAGCGGATCTCCATCCGGGACCTGCTGACGGTGCTGGAGACGCTGGCCGACTACGCGCCGCTGACGAAGAACATCGACATCCTGACCGGCTACGTGCGCCAGGCCCTGGCGCGGACCATCACGAAACAGTACCGGGACAGCGAGGGGGGCATCACCGTGGTCATGCTCTCGCCGGAGATCGAGGACAAGATCAGCCAGTCCGTCCAGCACACGGAATTCGAGTCGTACCTCTCGGTGGACCCGAACTGGGTCCAGAAGGTCGTCCGCGGGGTCCAGAAGTTCATCGGGACCTTCGCGTCGCGGGGGCTGCAGCCCATCGTGCTGTGCTCGCCCGGCGCCCGGATCCATTTCCGGAAGGTCCTGGAGAAATTCGTCCCGAACATCATCGTGCTCTCGCACAACGAAATCACGCACGACGTGAACATCAAATCCCTGGGGATCGTGGAGTAGGGCCGTGCAGATCAAGCGTTTCGAAGCCGCCAGCACACAGGAAGCCTTGTTGAAGATCAAGAACGAACTCGGGCCCAACGCCGTGGTGCTCTCGACGCGGAAGCTCCGCAGCGGGAGGGTCCCGCTGATCGAAGTGAC
>JALOPC010000243.1 GCA_025454095.1 Syntrophales bacterium
TCGCGCTCGGGCATGTCCGTCAAGGCCGCGACGAACCTGCTGGCCATGCTGAAGGGGGAGCGCCCCCCCGACTGCCTCAACCCCGGGATCTACGGCTGAGCGCCTTGTTGGCACAAGAAAGAAAGGGCTCCCGGTAACCGGGGGCCCTTTCCTTTTCCAGGAGGGAATTGCTCCCTCCCCTTCCTTCCCGATACCCGAGACCCTAGACCCGATACCCTGTCTCTATCCGATGATTAGTCTAAAGATAACCTGCGTGAGCTCCGGCACGTAGGTGACGATGAACAGGACCACCACCGCCGCCGCCATCAGAGGGATCAGGTGGCGCGACACGGGGCCGATGCCCGCCTTCGCGATGCTCGCGGCAACGAAGAGCGTGCCGCCGACGGGCGGCGTGTAGAGGGCAATGGCGAGATTGGCCGTGATCACGACCCCGAGGTGCACGAGGTCGATCTTGAAGGCCAGGGCCAGCGGCAGGAACAGGGGGGTCGTCAGGAGCATCGCCGGCAGGGGTTCGATGAAGATGCCCAGCAGCAGCAGGCAGACGTTGAGCAGCAGCAGGAAGAGCCAGGGCTGGTGGGCCACGCTCTGGACCCACTCGGAGAGCTGCAGGGCCACCTGCTCCACCGTGATGAGCCACGCGAGGCAGCCCGTCGCGCCGATGACGAGGAGCACCACGGCGCTCGTCTGGAACGACCGCAGGATGATCGGGGGCAGGTCCCTCCAGGTGATGTCCCGGTAGAAGTACAGCGAGATGACGAGGCCGTAGACGACGGCCACCGATGCCGCCTCGGTGGGCGTGAACTGCCCGGACCAGATGCCGCCCACGATGATGACGGGCATCAGCAGGGCGGGCCCCGTCGCCTTGAAGGCCGTCCAGATCTGGGCCGCCGAGGCGCGCTGGTCGCCGCTGTCGCAGCCGGTCTTCTTCCCGTACCAGATGCAGACGAGGATGAGGGCTACCGCCATGATGAAGGCGGGGATGACGCCGGACATGGAGAGCTGCCGCATCGACACGCCCGAGATGAAGGCGTAGACAAGAAACGGGATCGAGAGCGGCATGAGCAGGGCGAGCGTCCCCGCCACGGAAAGCAGCGCCGCCGCGAAGGCCGGGGGATAGCCCCGCTGGACCATCATGGGGATCACGAGCGAGCCGATGGCCGCCGTGTCGGCGATGGCCGACCCCGAGATGCCCCCGAACATGAGGCAGGACACGACGGTGACGACGCCGAGCCCGCCGGGGAGAAAACCGAAGAGAGTGCGGGCGAATTCCACGATCCGCTTGCCCACGCCGCCGCGGGACAGCAGCTCGCCGCCGAAGATGAACAGCGGCACGGCGATGAGGATGAAGGGCTCGACCCCGGAGATGAAGCTCAGGAAAATCGTCTCCAGCGGGTGCCCCAGGTCGTTCACCCAGATCATCCCGACCGTCGTCGCCAGCAGGGAGTACATGAGCGGCACGCCGGCCAGCGCGATGACGAAGAAAACGACGAAGATGATCAGAGCGAACATGCCTCAGGCTCCGTAGCGCTCCTCGGGGGTTTTGCCCCGCAGGATCTGGACCAGGTCGTAGGACACGAAGACGATGGAGGCGCCGGCCCCGACGGGCAGCGCCATGTACTGAAGGGCCATGGGCCAGTCGAGCACCGTGAGCACGTTGCCCCAGTTGGCCATGACGATGCCCCAGCCGTACCAGACGAGCAGGGCCAGGACGCCCAGCGCCACGGCCTGTACGGCCGCATCGGCCGCTCGCCTCGGCAGGCCGTGCAGCTTGTCGATGAACTCGGTGATCGTCATGTGCGCGCCCCGCCGCGCCGCCGCCGCCCCTCCCAGGAAAGACGCCCAGACCATCATGAACTCGCAGAATTCGATCGTCCAGGCGATGTCGTGGTGAAAGACGTGGAGGACCACGTTGACGAAGACGAGGGCCACCATGGCGGCGCCGATCAGCACGACGGCATGATCGACGAGGGCCGAGAGAAAGCGGATGGGCGCCGGGCCCGGGGGACCGGGGGGCAGCAGGGGCATCGAAGGACTCCTGAAACACGCCGGCCCCCTTGCGAGGGCCGGCGTCACGTGTCAGATCCGGGCTGCGTTACTTCTTCTTCGGGGCCGCCTTGGCCGGGGCCTTTGCGGGCGCTTTGCGGACCGCCTCGGCATCGGCCAGGAACTCGTCCACGTCGGCCTTGCCGTACTTCTCGCGCGCCTTGGCGTAGACGGGCTGAACGGCCACGCGGAAGGGCTCGAGGGAGGGCGATGTGACCTTGGCTCCCTTGGCCGTCATTTCCTTGATCTGCTTGTCCTCGGTGGCCACGATCTCCTTGCGGCTCCAGTCCGCCGCCTCCTTCGCAGCCTTCGTCACGGCCGCCTTGTCGGCCGCGGAGAGCTTCTGCCAGGTCTTCTCCGAGATGGCCAGCGGGATCGGGCTGTAGACGTGCTTGGTCAGCGTCACGTAGGGCGCCACCTCGTAGAACTTGTTGGAGAAGATGGTGTCGATGGGGTTTTCCTGTCCGCTCACGGTGCCCTGCTGGATCGCGAGGTAGACTTCGGGCAGCGGCATGATCTGTACGGTAAACCCGACGGCCTCGAGGGTCCAGCGCTGCATCTCGTTGGGGAAGGTGCGGAGCTTCTTGCCCTTGGCGTCCTCGGGCGTGCGCAGCGGGTCCTTGGTGGTCATGCAGCGGAAGCCCGCCTCGAAGGTGGAGAGGAAGCGGAAGCCCTTGGCCGGCGCCTTGTCGAACTGCTTCTTGAGCCACTTCGACGTGTCGTAGAGCTTCCAGCCCTGCTCGTAGTTGTCGACGAGGAAGGGCAGCATGGTGAGGTTGAGCGTTTCGACGTGGGGGGCGTAGGACCCGGTGCTCGACACGGTGAAGTCGATGCCTCCCAGGGCGAGCTGCTCGATGTTCTTCGGGTCGTTGCCCAGCTGGCTGCAGCAGAACACCCGGACTTCATACCGGCCCTGGGTGTACTCCTTGACCTTCTTGGCAAACAGCTCCGCGGCCGCCTGGCGGGCGCCCTGCATCTGGTCCGTGTGGCTGAATTTCAATATCGTCGCGGCCTCGGCGCTCCACGCGCCGAACGCAACCGCGATCATGACACACGCTGCAATCCGGAAAACAAACCTGCTCTTCATGTCACCCTCCTGTCTCTTGATGGCTGCGATACCCTTCGAACCGGATTCGGCAGGAACCGGCGCCCGTCGACATCGGCCTCCGGGCAGGCTCCTCTTGCGCAGGAATTGTATTTTGTATGCAATCCCTCTATCACATCGGCGGGGTTTGTCAAGAACGTTTTCTGCCCTTTGCGTGCGGCGGCCGTCCGGCCGCTGGACGCGACACCGCGGGGGGGTGAATGAGCGCTCCGCAGCGCCTTTGCCGTCGGCCGCCGTTGTGCTCAGAGGCTCAGCCGGTGCTCGTTTTTCCTGAGCCACGCCCGCCTCTGTGCGTAATCGGGCAGGACGCGCCCCACCTGCTCCCAGAAGCGCCGGGAGTGGTTC
>JALOPC010000244.1 GCA_025454095.1 Syntrophales bacterium
GGCCATGGCGGGCGGGAAAAACCCCTTCATCCAGACCCCGTGGGAGCAGGAGAACGGCCTCTCGCTGGTCGTCAACTTCTACTACCCGAAGTCCGTCCAGGCCAATGGGACTCATGCCCCCTGGGAGGGCGGAGGCGGTCTCGAGTTCATCGGCGACGTCATGATCGGCGACAGGCTGCTTCCCGCCGAGCACGTCCGATTCTACCGCATCGCACGGCCCCCGGCGGACCTCAAGCCCGCCCGATGACGGGCTGCCGCGGCTCGCAGGCCGCCGCCCCGTCGCACGGGAATCGGGACGGCTGTTGACTATCCTGCTCGTTTACGGCATGATCCATGCACATTCTCAACGCGGGTGACATCTGCCCTGACCGTCGGTGACACGCAGCGGAAGTGCCCATGTACAACGCGTTTTACAAATTCGCCCGAGAGCCCTTCAACATCACGCCTGACCCGGCGTTTCTGTACCTGAGCCCTACGCACCGGGAAGCGCTGGCCACGATCACCTACGGCATCGAGAACCGCAAGGCCTTCATCCTCGTTACGGGCGATGTCGGCACGGGCAAAACGTCCGTCCTCCGTGCCTTCCTGCAGGAAATCAAGCGCGACGACATCCGCTACATCTACATCATCAACCCCAATCTCACCTTCCAGGAGTTCCTCGAGAAGATATTTCGGGAACTCGAGCTGGAGGCGGAAGGGCTGACCACGGCGCAGAGGGTCGAGAAGCTTCATCGCGTGCTGGTCGACGAGTACGTGCGCGGACGGAATTTCGTCGTCGTCATCGACGAGGCCCAGAACATGCCCGTCGAGACGATCGAGAGCATGCGGCTGCTGTCCAACCTCGAGACCTCGACCTACAAGCTGATCCAGATCGTGTTTGCCGCGCCTCCGGAATTCGAGGAAATCCTCGATCACCCCCGGCTGCAATCGCTCAAGCAGCGCATCGCCGTCCGGGCGAGGATCCTGCCGCTGAGCGCCGGGGAAACCGCAGAGTACATCAGGCACAGGCTCTCGGTGGTGTCGACCGGCGGGGAGCCGGCGTTCACGCCGAGCGCCGTCAAGATGATCGCGGCCGAGGCAAAGGGCATCCCCCGCGTCATCAACATTCTCTGCGACGGCGCCCTCGCCGCGGGGCTCAGAGCCCGCGAAAAGCCTGTGGACGCGAAGATCGTCCGGGACGTCATCGCGAATCAAGAGCCGGCGGCGACGACGAAAGGCACGGCGGTCAGGCCGTCCTGGGTACCCGTCGCGGTGGGGTTGCTGACCGTGCTCGTGGTCGCGCTTATTTTCATGCTCCACAAGGCGTTCGACGTCCTGGAGCAGCACAAGGCGCAGATTGCGAAGCTCCGGCAGCCCATCGTGAGGGCCAAGGTCGACCCGGTTTTGCGCGAGCAGGCTCTCCTGAAAGCGAAGCAGGCCGAAGCGGAAGTGGCCGGCCAGCCCCCAACGGCCTCCTCGGAACAGGGGGCAACGACGGATCCCTTCGGCGCCCCGGCCGCGCTCGGCAAGCGGGACGGGTCACGCGACTCCGCGGGATCGGGACCGCCGGCCGATCGTTCGAAACGAGCGAAGCAATTCCCCAGGAAGGCCGTGGTCAGGAAGGACGACACCCTCTTCCGAATGACGGTCAGGGCATACGGATTCAGCAACGACCGCGTGATGGAGTTTGTCAAACAGAACAACCCCTCGATCAAGGACGTCACAAAGATCGAGGAGGGTGCCATGATCGTTTTCCCGCCGCTCGACGAATCCCTCAAGGACAGAAGGTAATCGCAGCATTCGCTGTCCTTCCGGCAGGGTCTCCATCCGTCTGCACCCCCATTCTCTCCTGGTATACGAAAAAAGTATTAGTTGCATTTGTTGCACGATTGAGGTATGAGCTTCCGTCAGCTTCGGGCAGAGGCTCCTGCGGTGTACAAATCTCCTATGGTTACGGGGAACTATGCTGACTTTATCCGACCATGGAGGGTTTGAGGGAATGAGGAATCAAAGCAGTGCGTTGTCGGCCTATCCAAAGAGAAGTTCGTTGGCTCTCGCCCGGGAGCCTGACGGGCCGGCCGTCGAGGAACGCCATAACCCCGGAAAGGGGATGATGTGGGGATTCCTGATTTCGGTCATTCTCTGGCTGGCTTTGGGCGGCTTGTGGGCGGCTCTGCTGTGAACCGGCCGCGGCGGTTGGAAGAGAAAGTCAGTCGAACACCCTCCCCGGTGTAAAGACGAAGCGAGAAAAGGCGGGGCTTGCGGCCCTGTCTTGTCCAGTCCCGTCGATCCATCGAGAACTCCGCCGCAGTATCTTCGATCCGGCGTCGTTCCTTCTTTGCGTTGTCCCACGCTGTCCCTTCCCGTCCTTCCCTGGATACAAAATCGGCTTTATGCCCGGGGCATCGGGATGGATCAGAGCTTGGGAATCGAGGCTGTCGGGAGCCGGATCGTCAGAAAAGGCCCCCCAGGCTGCCGGCGTAGCCCGTCATCTCCACGTAGCCCTCGCAGGAAACGGGGCTGCCGGCCGATGAGCCCTTGCCGTCCACGGCGCCTTCCCAGTAGGTGACACCCGTGGAACCTGCCGTGATCAGTTCCTGGGCGGCGACGAGGGGCATAAGCTCCAGGTCGATGCCGGCCGCGGGGATGCGGATGCGCCAGCGGCCCGGGTATTTCCCTCCGCTTTTCGGGCTCGTCCAGGTCGCGAGGACCTCCACGCCGATCTCGCCCAGCTTCAGGGTGCGCGAGCGGCCGTCGGCCTCCACGAGGGTGCCCGATGATTCTTTTTCCACCGTCCCGTCCTTCTTCCTCAGGAAATACAGCATCAGGTCCCGGCCGTCGGTGAGGCGGATCGAGAACCAGTCCCAGCCCACCTGGTCCTTCGTGAGGGCGTTGGAGCTGAACTCCTGGTCGAACCAGCTCACCCCCTCCACCGGCACGGGCATTTCGGCGCCCGGCGTCCGGATTGTTCCTTTTGTCGCCAGGTCGGTGAAGGAGTAGTAGTAGGACGCCTGGCCCCTGCCGGGACCCTTGCGGCTCAGGCCCCGGTCGCCCTGCAGGACCAGCGGCTTCCTGGGCTTCAACTCGAGGGAAAGCTCCATCTCCCCGTGCCGGGCGCGGATCCGGATCCGCTCGCCCGCCATGTGCGCCGACCAGCCGAGGTTCCACACGTTCATGCCCCCCGTTTCCGCTCCTGCGAGGCCCGGGCCCGAGCGGGTGATCTGCTCGGCGAAGTGAAAGGTGCCGGCGCCGGCGTCGGTGATGGCGAAGTGCGCAGGGTAGAGATCGCGCAGCGACCAGGGGTTGCCGGGGTCGGAGGCCCTGGGGCGCACGCCCTGCCGGAAAAAGGTGAGCTGGTAGCCGTAGCGGTTCCCCGCGGCGTCGCGCAGGTTGCCCGTGAAGTACCACCACTCGGTGCGGAACTCCGGGTGCGCCCCGTGGTCCCTCGGGAAGCTCCAGTTCCACGGCCCGATTGCCTGTTTCCA
>JALOPC010000245.1 GCA_025454095.1 Syntrophales bacterium
GCGCCCACCGGCCCGGCCGGGGTCTCGAGGACCCCGTCGTCGGAGCCGCCGACGTAGTAGCTGTTCTCCCACATGGTGGGCTCGTCCTTGTCGTGGCGGAAGGTCCGGCCGTCGGGGAAGACGAGCAGGAAGCTGTTGAAGCAGTCCTTTCCCGATTTCGCGATGAACGAGCCCCCCACGATGCCGTCGTGCTCGCGGGCGAGCCTGCGCATGAGATCGAGGGCGGGGCCTTCCAGCGGCTGCCACGCCGCGAGCATCGCGGGCGTGAAGGACACGGCGGAGGGGAAGAACTCGGGAAGGATGACCCACCGGGCGCCCTGCCGGAAGGCTTCCCGGGCGAGCGCCTCGGCGGAGGCGAGGTTTCGGGCGACGGCGCCGACCTGTGCCCTCATCTGAACGGCAGCGACGCGTACGGGGGCCATGCGATCCTCCTCGCCGGGCCGTCTGCGGGTTGCCGCTGCGGAGGCCCGGCTTGCCCGGGCAGCGGGCTCGATGCCATGTTGCATAGCACAGGCCCGATCGCGGGGTCAAGCCGAGGGCCGGTCAGAGGCAGTGCCATCATACAGAAGGGGCTGCGACGATTGCCGCAGCCCCTTTCCCGATTTGACCTGCCGTCGGCTATCGCTTCAGCGCTTTTACCGGCCCGGATCGTCCCTGGCCGTCGATGTTGACCTGGACGAGCTGGGGCGGTTTTCTTACAGAGATGTTCTGGGTCACGTTCTTGCCGTTGCCGCTTACCTGGATGCTGTACGTTCCCGCAAGCAGCGGGACATGGGCAGCCCCGTCGCCGTCCACGGTGACGGTCTTGACGGGCTTGTTGCTCTGGCTGATGGCGATCCTCGCACCGCTCACGGCGTGGTTGTGGGTCGTGTGGATGAAAAACGGCTGGTTGACGACCTTGGACGCGGGAACCTCGATCGGCATAGGCTGGCCCGGCCCCGGCTTCGCGTGCCTTTTGAAGAGCTGGCCCATGTATTCGACGGTCACTTCGTACATCTGGTTGTCCGGTACGGTGAACGATGCCACCCCGTCGCCGCCGGTCGTGCCGCTCCCCTTGAACGGCGTGGACACTTTCGCATTCACGGTCCCGAACGCGACGGCTTCTATCTTCACGGGAAGTCCGGCGATGGGCCCCCCGTTGTCGGCCTTGACCTTTACGGCCACGGGACCTGCAAAGGCACTGGTCGCGAGAAAGAGTGTGGCGAGCGCTGCGATGAAAAATAATCTCATATGTCCTCCTCAATGGGTTGGGGCCCGTTCGGGGCCCATGAATTGAACTTCTTCCTGAACCGGGCTCTGCTGCCGCGCGAAAGAACCTTACGGCAGAGAGCGTTTCAGTACGTGCCCGATGCGCCGCCCCCGCCCGACATCCCACCCTCGAAGGGCCTGTCGGCCTGCGGCGGCTTCGGAGGCGCGCCGACCATGCCGGGGATGGCTGCCGCCCCGATGTCGGCCAGGCTGATCCCGTGGTCCTCGGGTTTCACGAGACTGCGCGCCGTGAACCCGTTTCTCGTCTCCCCCTGCCCGCTATTGAGCCAGCGCGTGAGGACGGCGGCGGCAACGATCATCGCGGCCCCGAGGATCGCCGGGTCCCAGGCGTAGTGCCTGAAGCCCAGGTAGTCCTTGTTGACGGCCAGGGACAGGATGAACAGGATCAGGCTTGCGTTGATCACCATGCGCTTGCGCGCCCGGATGCCGTGCCACAGCCCCAGCGCCGGGACGAGGTACACGAGCCCGTAGGTTGTCCAGTAGAACCACGGGGGGTAGCCCGCGTGCGCGTCGTGGATCGGGCCGGGATCGCCGAACCAGGCGCTGCCGAGCAGGTGAAGCCGCAGATTCAGGGTGAGGCAGAGACCCGCCAGCAGGATCGCCTGGAGCGTTTCGCTCCGGTCCCTCGCGAAATCCCGGGTCTCCGAGCCCTCCGCGCGGATGCTCGTCAGCAGGATCAGCGCAAGGGCCGCCGCCAGAGCGATCTTCTCCGCCGCCGGGGGCAGCGACAGGTGGAAAGGCACCGCGGAGGCCGATGCGATGGAGAGGACGGCGGCATAGAGGAAACCGAACCGCAGGTAGACCCAGAACGCGGCCGCGGCGAACAGCAACGAGATCGACGTGACGTACCACAGGTGGCTGTGATCCGGCACGGGCAGGGCCGTCATGATGCCCCAGCAGACCAGGGGCGCGCTGCACAGGGCCAGCGCCTCCTCGATGCCGAAGCGGTAGAAGGATTTCCGCCGAACGAGCAACTCGGCCGTCCCGTAGCCCAGGGCGCCGAAGAAGAGCGCAGAGGAGGCCAGGGCCGCCGTGCCCCTTATCTTGAAGAACCAGAAATACAGGCCCACGGCGGCGAGCACGCCGATGCAGGTGAACAGGAAGAAGAGGATGCGGAAAAAGACGTTGGTCTGGCTCAGCCCGTGTTCGGTCCGCTCGTGGATGATGCCAAGCTGCGCCTCCGTGATCAACCCCGACCGGGCCCAGGCTTTCGCCCGGCGCCGGATGAGAATCTTCTCTTCCTGGTTGTCCGTGTAGATGCCGACCTTCACACGCTCTCCTTGTACCTGCGGGACAGGTGGAAAATGAGCCAGATGACGGCCAGCGACGCGCCGATGCCGTAGAGAAACATCATCCCTGTCGAGTCGATGTACCGCAGGGCCAGCGCGCTCGCCCCCGCGAAGCCGTACAGAATTGCGTACAGCATGTACAGGAAGCGCCTCGCGCGGACGGAATACGCGGCGACGGCAGCAACGGCCAAGGCCATCGAGGGGAGATGCCAGGATGCAAACCGGTACTCGACCACCCCGGCCAGCAGAGCCACCAGGAGAAAGTGAACCGCGAAGTTGAGATAGATGTGCAGGAAGTGCCTTTTGATGCCCGCGCGGTACAGGGCGATGCCCAGCCCGAAGCACACGGCGCTGTAGGCGATGGCGGACTCGCGGTAGTACCGCTGGAAATGCAGGAACATTTCCGAGAACTGAAAACCGAACCACGCGGCCAGGGTCGACAGGGCCATCGAGAGCACCAGGCGGTTGTCGAACCGGTAGGCCAGGAAAAAGAAGAGCACGGCCGAGATCAGAAGGTAGTGGATCCAGAGCCTGCCCAGCACGTCGAACTGCGACTCCACATACCCGATGGCGGTGGCAAAGCACGTGCAGCCGAACAACAGTACGTAATCGAAGAGAATGCGGGGCGATTGGGCCTCATCGTTCGACCAGGGTTCGCCTTTCAGGAAGCAGTACGAAAAGGCAGCGAGGCAGGCCGCCGCCAGGGAGCCGATGATGGCGATGTCGCCCAGCCGGGCGAAGTACTCCCGGACCGTGAGGGCCACGCCCGCCGCGACGAGCAGGACCCCGATGTAAACGGCCGCCCGCAGCTCCCAGTGGACGGAATAGCGCCGGCCCCGATGAAGCTCGTCGAGCAGCGCGAACTGCTCCGGGCCGAGCGAACCCGCCTGCCGC
>JALOPC010000246.1 GCA_025454095.1 Syntrophales bacterium
TGAGAATGTGAAGAGTTTTGTCAACCGGTTGACCGGTTGGACGTTAAAATCACCAGATGCCCCCTCCCGGCTGCCTGTCGCCGAGGGGGCGGGGAGAGAAAGAGTCTGGATCCCAGTGCGGCACTGAACCGGTTCCTGGCCCAGGTGGAACGGCGCGCCTTCGGGATGGCCCGGCTGTCCTGCGGCAGTCCCGACGACGCCCTCGACATCGTGCAGGACACGATGCTTCACTTTGTCCGGCTCTATGCCAACCGGCCGGAAGGGGAATGGAACGTCCTCTTCTACACGATCCTGCACAGCCGGATCACCGACTGGTACCGGCGGACGGCCGTCCGGCGGCGTTTCCACGACTGGTTCGGCGGGCCGCGCGACGGCGAGGAAGACGAGGAGGACCCGATGGCCCGCGTGGCCGACACGGTCTCGCCGGACCCTGCCGAGGGGGCCATGAGGCAGGAATTCACCGGGGCCCTACAGGCGGCCCTGATGAAACTTCCCCTGAGGCAGCAGCAGGCTTTCGTCCTTCGCGCCTGGGAGGGGTTCGACACGGCCGAGACCGCCCGGGCCATGGGATGCTCGGAAGGCAGCGTCAAGACGCACTACTCCCGTGCGGTCCATGCCCTGCAGATCAAGCTGGAGGAGTATCAGCCATGAACGGCAATCTCAGCGAACAAGAGACCCGGTTCCTCGGGAAGGCCCGGCAGGCCCTTCTGGCTTCCGAGGACCGTCTCGACGCCGCGACCCTTGCGCGGCTCCGCGAGGCCCGCGCGAAAGCCGTCGAGGCCGCAGGTGAGCCCGCGCGGGGGTTTTTCCGGGTCCCGAACTGGATGCGCGCCGGGGCCTTCGCCACGGCGGCGGCCGCGGTGATCGTCTTTGCGGTCTGGGTGGACCCGCCGAAGCAGGAGCTGCCCGTGAAAAGCGTGGATGAATTCGAGATCGTCCTGTACGCGGACAACCTGGAGCTGTATGAGGACCTGGATTTCTACGAGTGGCTCGCGGACGTCGGCAACGGCGGCAGCAGCACTTAGTGCCCTGGCCATCCTCCTGTCGATGACGCCGGGCCTCTCCGATGCGGCTCCCCGGGCGGAGAGCCGGGACGCCGACGCGGAGTTCCTGGAGTACCTCGGGACGTTCGAAGCCGAGGGGGCGGACGCGATGGACCCTCTCGTTCTCGAGGCACTGGAGGCGGAAAAGGCCGGGAAGGAAAAAGCGAAGAAGGCAAAGGCGGCGAAGAATAAGCGCCGGGTCCCGGCGGACGAGAAGACCAGTCAGAAGGATACCTCAGATGAATAGGCGGACCGCAATTCTCGTTGCATGGATGATCCTGTTTGTCGCGGGAAGCGCCTGGGGACAGGCCGGCGGCACCTCCTGGGACCGGCTCGCCCCCGAGGAGCAGAAAACCCTCAAGCCCTTCCAGGAACGCTGGAACAGCATGAGCCCGGAGAGGCAGGACCGGCTCCGGAAAGGCGCCGATCGATGGCAGCGCATGACGCCGGCCGAGCGGGACCAGGCCAATCAGCGCTACCAGAAATGGCGGGAGCTTCCGCCCGAGCGCAAGGAGACGATCCGCAAACGTCACGAGGAGTTCAAGAAACTCCAGCCCGACGAGCAGCAGCGCCTCCGCGATCGGTCGAAGTGGTACCGGGAGCTGCCCCAGGAGGAACGCCGGGCGATCCGCGACCGATACCAGCAGATGACGCCCGAACAGCGGCAGGACGCGCGACAGAAAATCCGCACCCTGTCGCCCGACGAGAAGCGCAATTATTTCAAGGGGAGAAATAAATAGGCCGCGGTGTCAACCGGAACGGGTTCCCTCCGTTATTCCCGGCAACAGCGAATCCCACTCATTTCCGGAGGCACTCATGAATTCGTTTCTGAAGTTCGCAATCTTCGCAGGTCTTTCCTTTCTCGTCGCGGCGGAAGTGGCCTACGGCCAATCCCAGGCCCCGAATCCCGGCACGAACGACCCCGGCGTCCAGCAGCGGATGCAGAACCAGGAGAGCCGCATCGACCAGGGCGTAAAGAGCGGCCAGCTCACCCCGAAGGAAGCCGGCAAGCTCGAGGCCGAGCAGGCGAGGATCCAGCAGACGGAGCAGCGGATGAAGTCAGACGGCCGGCTCACGTCGAAGGAACGCCAGAAGCTGGACACCATGCAGGACCGCTCGAGCGACCACATCTACAGGCAGAAACACGACCGCCAGAAGGTCAACACCCGATAACCCCAGCCTCTCTCTCCCTTTCACTCCCCTCCGGGCCTCTCGAACGAGAGGCCCTTTTTTTGAGCCCCCCGCGAACCGGCGGCGCCCCCGGGCTCAACAAATAGCGGAACTTTCCCCCCGATTGTGGTAAAAGAGCCGGGGCCGATTTCGGGCCCGCGCAATAACGGGAACGCCGCGCCGGGCAACGAGCCCGCCGCTGCCCCCCGGAGGAAGACATGGATCGCATCATCGACCTCAGAAGCGACACGGTCACGAAGCCCACCGCCGAGATGCGGGAGGCCATGAAAAACGCCGTCGTCGGGGACGACATCCTGCGGGACGACCCCACGGTCATCGAACTCGAGGAGCTGGCGGCGGGGATCTTCGGCAAGGAAGCGGCCCTGCTGACCATTTCCGGGACCATGAGCAACGAGATCGCCGTCATGGTCTACACGAAGCCGGGAGACGAGATCGTCGTCTTTGCCGATTCCCATCTCTACAACCTGGAAACGGGCGGGATCTCGGCGCTTTCGGGAGCCCAGCCGCGCCCCCTGCATAGCGACACGGGGGTCTACGACACGGAGGAACTCGGCCGGGCGATCATGCCCCCCGGCGTGCAGAGGGCGAGGACCCGGCTGATCTGCCTGGAGAACACCTTTCACCTCGACCGGGGGCTGGCCGTCGAAAAGAGCCGGTATGCCGACACGGCGGACATTGCGCGCAGGCACGGCCTGCCCGTCTTCATGGACGGGGCGCGGATCTTCAACGCGGCCCTGGCCACGAACACGACCGTCGGCGACCTGACGGGCTTCTGCGACGCCGTGGACGTCTGCCTCTGCAAGGGGCTCGCGGCGCCCCTGGGTTCCATGCTGATGGGGTCGAGGGATTTCATCGACGAGGCGCGAAGGATCCGGCAGCGGATCGGCGGCGGCATGCGGCAGGCCGGGGTCATCGCCGCGCCCGGCATCCTGGCCCTGACGAAAATGGTCGAGCGCCTGCCCGAGGATCACGAAAACGCCGAGACGATGCGGCGGGGCCTCGAGGCGAAGGGGGTCGCCGTCGACCGGGGAGGGGTCCTGACCAACATCGTCAACCTCGACGTGAGCCCCGCGGGCTGGAAGGCCCCGCTCTTTGCGGAAAAACTCCTCGCCTACGGGATCAGGGCCAAGGTCTGCACGGATCGCACGCTGCGGATGGTGCTGCACAACGACATCGGCGCCCGGGAGGTCTCGGTCGTCCTGGACCGCGTGGGCGTAAGGGCGGGGGCGTTTCTTTCTCGGCACAAGACGCCGGGGGGAGGCGGAAGGGCCTCGACCCGGCGGATGATTCATAGTCCATCGTAAAGGAGACAACGTATGGGGCTCATTCTTAAAATCTTTGCGGGAATCGTGGTCGGGATTCTGCTGGGCCTGTTCGCGCCCATGCCGGTGATCAAGACCCTGTCAAGCATCGGGTTCGTTCTGGGGCAGTACATCCGGTTCGTGATCCCCCTTCTCATCATCGCCTTCGTGGCCAAGGGCGTTGCCGAGTTCGGCAAGCAGGCCGGCAAGGCGCTGCTGCTGGGCCTGGTCCTCGCCTACGTGTCGACCATCGGCGCCGAGCTTCTGGGCTTCTCCGTCGCCTCGGCGTTTCTGCCCTACCTGGGGATCGTGCCGGGATCGGTCGTCTCGGCCGTGAAGATCACGCCCTACCTGCGGATCGAGATCCCGGCGGCCATTTCCATCATGGGGGCCCTCGTTTTCGCGATCATCCTGGGCCTGGGGATCACCCGGATCAAGAGCCCGACCATCACGGG
>JALOPC010000247.1 GCA_025454095.1 Syntrophales bacterium
ATCGCATTTCGCTGTGATAAGATGACCCCGCCGGGGCCGCGAACAGGGCCCCGGCAGAAAGAAACGCCAGACAGGGGGTTCATCGTATGAGGAAGACCTTTGTCCTTTTTGCTCTCGCCGTGATTGCGCTCGCCTGCGGCACGGCCCTGGCCCAGGCGCCGGTCGAGCCCGGCATCCGGCCGCCCGTCGTGACCGTGACGGGCACGGGGGAGGCTCACGCCAAGCCCGACTTTGCCCAGGTCCAGGTGGGAGTCGTCACCGAAGGGGCCACGGCGGCCGAGGCGCTGCGGAAGAACAACGAGGCCATGAGCCAGCTCATCGTCCTGATCCGCAAGCGGGGCATCGAGGACCGGGACGTGCAGACAGCCCAGTTCAATGTCACGCCGCGATACAAGTACGACAAGAGCCAGCAGGAGCCGCCGAAGATCGCGGGCTACCAGGTCACAAACGAGGTGCAGGTGAAGGTCCGCGACATGACCCGGCTCGGGGCATTTCTCGATGAGACGGTCTCCGCGGGGGCAAACCAGGTCCGGGGAATCAGCTTCGGCGTTGCCGAGCCTGCCAGACTGATGGACGAAGCGCGCAGGAAGGCCATGGCCGACGCGCAGAGGCGCGCCCAGGTCTACGCGGAGGCAGCGGGGGTGAAGATCGGAAAGCCCCTGAAGATCTCCGAGCAGGCCGGCGGCCGCCCGGGCCCCTACCCGGTTGCGCGCATGGAGGCCGCCGCGGCGACCAATGTGCCCGTCGCGCCGGGCGAGCAGACCTTCACCGTCAACGTCACCGTGAGCTACGCCATCGTCGACGGAAAGTGAGGCCGACCATGCCGCAGAAGATCCGCACCGACACGGAGTGCGCCAGGGCCATCGCCGCGAAGCTGCCCATCGAGGCGGTCCCGAACGAGTGGGGCGACGAGTTCTACTTCACCATCCCCGTGCAGCTGCCCCTTGACGCCACGGCCACGGGGAAGGTAAAGGTCGGCGACATCGGCTACTGGCCGCCGGGCAGCGCGCTGGCCATCTTCTTCGGGCGCACACCCATGAGCACGGGGCCGGACCCGGTGCCGGCAAGCGAGGTGAACCTTGTCGGCCGGATTACCTCCGATGCGTTATTTCTGAAAAAGGCCAAGGGGGCCTCGAGCATCCGTATTGAAAAGGAGTGAACCCGTGAGGAAAGTCGCCTTGCCCGTCGTGATCCTTCTGGCCCTGACCCTCATCGGCTGCGGGGCAAACAAGCGGCCCGTCCTGTACCCGAACAACCATCTGAAAATGGTGGGAAATGCCCAGGCCGAGCGCGATGTCGATGAGTGCATGCAGACGGCCGAGACCTACGTGAAGAAAAACCAGGATTCCAAGGTGGCCGAGGGGGCCGTCAAGGGTGGCGCCGTCGGGGCGGCCACCGGTGCGGCCGTCGGCGCTGTGACGGGCAACTTCGGCAGGGGCCTTGCGGCCGGTGCGGCAGGAGGCGCGGCAGGAGGCGCAACGCACGGGCTGTTCAAGGCGGCAGAGCCGAGCCCTGTCTACAAAAACTTCGTGAACCGATGCCTCAAGGAAAAGGGCTACGAGCCCATGGGGTGGCAGTAGGGACTGGCATCGCGGGCTCAAAAGCAAATCCCCCTCTTTCCCCCTTTTTCAAAGGGGGAGGTTCTTAGACTCCCTCCTTTGGAAAAGGAGGGTTGGGGAGGATTTTACGGAGCCTGTTTCTTCCATCAATAACCGGTCCCGGGCTTGTAATGACAGCTACCCCGTTTTCGACCGGTCACGTTTATAAGTATGGGAAGATTCCTTCAATAACTTTATCAAAATTCTTCTTCACGCTCGCCTTGCCCGTGACGATGCCCATGTGGCCGGGCAGCAGGTACTCCACGTCCAGCTTCGAGAGGTTCCGGATGCTCTCCTTGAGGAGCTTGCTGTCGCCCCCGGGGAAGTCGGACCGGCCCACGTTCATCTGGAAAATCACGTCGCCGGGGAAAAGGGCTTTCATTGCCGGCCAGTACAGGCCGATGGAGCCCGGCGAGTGGCCGGGAATGATGGAGACTTCGAAGGTCTCATCACCCAGTTTCAGCTCGCCCTCCTGCAGGGGCAGGTTGACGTCCACGACGGGGGCCTTCAGGCCGAAGAGCTGATAGAGATAGGCGCCGGGGCCTTTCATGAAATCCATCTCGATTGCCGACAGGGCGATCTTCACCTGCGAGCTGTCGAACAGCGCCGAGGCCTCGTAGTGGTCAGGGTGCGAGTGTGTGTTGACGACGACCTTGATGTTCTCCTTCTTGATGCCGTCCTTGGCCATGCGCTTCAGCAGATCCGGCAGGTGCTGGCTCAGCCCCGGGTCGACGAGCGCCCCGACGGAGCCCCCGATGAAGAAGCTGTTGCAGTTGTTCTCGAAGCAGTTCGTCCACTCGTAGACGTAGAGGTTCTCGGCAAGCTTCATGGCATCTCCTTTTTGCGGCCGGTGTCATGCAGTCGATCCGTCTATAGCCGATCGGTGCGCCGAAGACAAGGTCATTCTCCATATTCCCGTTGCGTCCGCTCGAGTTCTGTGATTAGCACGTTGGAGAAGAAAAATCCCCCTGTGTCCCCCTTTTGCAAAGAGGGAGAGAAGAGGGATTAGACATGGAGAAACGCCTGCCGATGGAGCGACAGACGAAGGCCTACCTGTATGCCGTCGCGACGGTACTGCTCTGGTCGACGGTGGCCTCGGCATTCAAGCTGACGCTTGCACGTGTGGGCTTTCTCGAGATGCTCCTGGGGGCATCCCTCGTGTCGCTTGCGGCTCTCTTCCTCATCGTGCTCGCCCAGGGAAAGATTGCCGGCATCGTCAATTCCTCCAAAGAAGACATCGCCCGCTCGGCCGCCCTGGGGTTTCTCAACCCCTTCCTCTACTACGTGATCCTCTTCAAAGCCTACTCCGTGCTGCCCGCCCAGGAGGCGCAGCCCCTGAACTGGACCTGGCCCATCATGCTGGTGCTGCTTTCCATCGCGATCCTGAAGCAGCCGATCCGCTGGGTCAACGTCCTGGCCATCGTGATCAGCTTCTCGGGCGTCCTCGTCATCTCCACCCGCGGCGACGTGCTGGCTTTGCGCTTCACGAACCTGCCGGGTGCCCTCCTTGCTCTCGGAAGCTCGGTCATCTGGGCCCTTTTCTGGATCTACAACATAAAAGACCGGCGCGACGAGATCGTGAAGCTCTTTCTCAACTTCGTCTTCGGCTCGGTCTTCACCCTCGCGGCGGTGCTTCTGTTTGGAGACATCCGCATCCCGGCGACTGCAGCCTTACTCGGGATTGTCTGGATCGGTCTTTTCGAGATGGGGATCACCTTCATCACCTGGCTCAAGGCCCTGCAGCTATCGCGCACAACGGCGCAGGTGAGCAACCTCGTCTACGCGGCGCCTTTCCTGTCGCTGTTTCTCATCCACGTCATCGTCGGCGAGGAGATCCTGCCGTCCACGGTGCTGGGACTCGTCCTCATCGTGACGGGGGTCATCGTGCAGCAGTACGCCGGCAGAAAGAGAGAGGCATAACCGATGGCGGGCTCCTTTGAAGACATCCGGGCAATCCTTCTCGAAGAGGGCGCCACCCTCGTGGGGTTTGCCGACATGACGGCCATCCCCGTCGAAGAGCGAAAGGGGATGCCCCGGGCGCTCTCCATTGCCGTCGCGCTGGACCCGGGGATCGTCACGCGGATCGCGCAGGGGCCGACGCCGGAATACTTCCGGGAATACGGGAGGGCAAACGCGCTCCTGTCGGCACTTGCGCACCGGGCGGAGGGGCTTCTGAAGGAGAGGGGCTTCGAGGCCGCTGCCCTCGAGCCCACGACGGAGGAGTTCGATGCGGTGAGGCTGCGGGCCGGGCTCTCCCACAAGATCGCCGCCACGCGCTCCGGGCTGGGCTGGATCGGCAAGAACGCGCTGGTGATCACGAAACCTTTCGGCTCGGCCGTCCGGCTCACGACGGTGCTCACCGATGCCCCGATCAAGACCGGCACGCCTCAGGACGAGTCCCGGTGCGGGACCTGCACGGCCTGCGTCGATGCCTGCCCGGCTAAGGCACCGTCGGGGAGAAACTGGGGCCTGGGAATCTACCGGGACGAGTTTTTCGATGCCCGCGCCTGCTGCCGGAAGGCGACGGAGTTCTGCAAGGCCTCGGC
>JALOPC010000248.1 GCA_025454095.1 Syntrophales bacterium
TCCCCTTCCAGATCGCCATCGACCCCGCCGGTCGGTTTGCCTACGTGGGCACCAACGGCAATCTGCTGGCCTACGCCATCGATGGCGCAACGGGCGCCCTGTCGGCGCTCGCCGGTTCACCCTTTGCCGTCGGCACGCTGCATCTGGCCGTTACCTTCCATCCGACAGGCGAGTTCGTCTATGTGACGAATCAAGCCTCGGGAAGCGTTTCGTCATACCGGGTCAATGCCGCGACGGGGGACCTGAGCGCCGTGGCCGGCTCCCCGTTTGCAACCGGGGGAGGAAACCCCTCTTCCATTGCCATCGACCCGACAGGCAGGTTTGCCTACGTGACGAATTCCAGCACCGGCAGCATAGCGGCCTTCACCATTGAAGCGGCCACGGGCGCCCTCACCCCGATCGCCGGATCGCCGTTCGCAGCCGGCGGCTGCCTGCAGTCTGCCACGGTCGACCCGACGGGGAAATTCGTTTACGTGGCGGATACGGGTTGCGGGGGCGCGGGTTCCGTCTTGGCTTACAGCCTTGACGCCGCAACGGGGGCGCTGACTCCGGTGGCCGGATCGCCCTTCGCAGCAGGAATCGGCGCCTACTCCGTAACCGTGGAGCCGACGGCCCGCTTCGCCTACGTGACGAACATTACCGTCGGGACGGTCTCGGCGTATTCGATCCACGCCGTCACGGGCGCGTTGACTCCGCTGGCGGGATCGCCGTTTGCAGCCGTTGCGGGATCGTGCGCCATGAGCCTGGTAAAATGAGGGTCTGCACGAGAACAGGAAACGGACGCGGGATGAAGGATGGCGGGACCCTGCCGGTTACGGCCTTTTTCCTTCCATTTCCATCCGCAGGGCCAGCACTTCCATCAGGTCCTTCAGCGTGACGATCCCCGCGAGGCGGCCGTTGTCGACGACCAGGAGGCGGCTGTTGCCCGTCTCGTTCATCACGCCGAGCGCTACCATGGCCTCCGTGTCCGGCCCGATGACGGTCGCCGCGTCGCAGACCGCGGCTACCTCCCCCACGGTCCGGCGGGGCCACTCGCCCCGGGGCACGTCCTTGAGCGAGCGTACCGCGAGACAGCCGGCCAGTTCCCCGCCCCGCACGACGGGGTAGATCTGGTGATGCGTCCGGTAGAGGTACTCCTCCACGAAGGCCTGCAGCGTGATGTCCGGCGGGATGACGACGGGGTCGGGGGTCATGAAGCGGCTCACCCTGAGGCCCGAGAGGGCATCGCGCGTGAGCACCTGCCGGTACGATGACCGGGCGGCTCCGCGCAGAAACATGCCGATCATCGCCTGCCAGAGGCCCCCGATGAAGTTCCCCTCGATGATCTCCCAGATCCCCAGCGCGATGAACACGACCCCGAAGGCCGAACCGACGCGCGAGGAGATCATCGTGGCCCAGCGCAGGTCCTTCTTCCAGAGCCACAGGACGGATCGGAACACCCGGCCCCCGTCCAGGGGAAAGGCCGGCAGGAGGTTGAACAGCGCCAGGACGACATTCACCCAGACGAGGTAGAAGAGGACGCCGTTGATTGCCGCGGGCCAGCCGGCCGACTCCCCCGCCTGGAGGAGGCCGTAGAATGCCGCCGCGATGAGCAGGCTGGAGACGGGGCCTATGATGGCCGTCAGGAACTCCGCCTTCGCGCTGGGCGGCTCCTCGCTCATCTCGGCCACGCCGCCGAAGATGAACAGGGTGATCCCCTTCATGGCGATGCCGAAACGCCGGGCCACGAGCGAGTGGCTCAGTTCGTGGAAGATGATGGACAGGAAAAGCCCCAGGGCGCCGGCGACACCCATGGCCCAGTAATTCGCCGCCGGCATGTCCTCGAAGTAGGCGGGGAAGATCCCCTTGGCAAGCGACCAGGTGATGAGAACGGCCAGGACGATCCAGCTCGAATCGAGCTTGACCTCGAAACCCAGCAGCTTGAACAGCGTCACGCGATTCCCGAACATTTTTTCCTTCTTCCCTGCCTCTTTGTCTTATAGCCTTCCGTATGTGTCCGTGAGTCCGAGCAACCACCGCTCCAGGCGCCGGTCGGGCTGCCCGGGCGGCATGCGCCACCGCCACCAGCCTCCCCTGCCCGCGGGCCTGTTCATCCGGGCCTCCTCGCCCAGGCCCAGCACGTCCTGCATCGGGATGATCGCCGTCGACGCCACGGACATCATCGCCATGCGGATCATCGCCTCGTGGACGCGGCCCGCCGGGACCCTGCGGCCCAGGTAGGTATAGAGCCGCTCCTTTTCGTTTTTCCGCGCTTCCCTCTCGAACCAGCCCCGGACGGTGTTGTTGTCGTGGGTGCCCGTGTAGACGAAATCCCTCTCGCTATGGTTGTGGGGGCAATGGTGCTCCGAGCCGGCATCGGAACCGAAGGCAAAGAGGAGGACCCGCATGCCGGGCAACCCGAGCCCGTCGAGAACGTCGCGCACGTCCGGGGGAATGTCTCCCAGGTCCTCGGCCACCAGGGCGCCCTGCGGCGCCTCGCGCATGACGGCGCGGAACAGCTCCGAGGCGGGCACCGGCACCCATTGCCCGCTCGCGGCGGTCCGGCTGCCGGCGGGCACCTCCCAGTAGGACACGAGGCCCCGGCAGTGATCGATCCGGACGAGATCGAAGAGCTTCAGGTTGTGGCGGATGCGCGCAACCCACCAGGCAAACCGGCTTTTCCGGTGGGCGTCCCAGTCGTAGACGGGGTTTCCCCAGAGCTGCCCGGTCCGGCTGAAGTAATCCGGCGGGACGCCGGCGACGAAGGCGGGCCGGCCTTCGGCATCCAGCTTGAACAGGGTTGGGTTTCCCCACACGTCGGCGCTGTCGTGCTGGACATAGCAGGGCAGGTCCCCCATGACCCGTATGCCGCGGCCCTTGCAGTACGCCCGGAGGGCGGCCCACTGCCGGAAAAAGACGAACTGCCGGAACTTCTCCTCCTCGATCAGGGGGGCTATTTCGCGGACGTTCTGCGCCAGGACCTTCATCCTGCGCGTGCGAAACCCTTCCGGCCAACGGTTCCAGGGCGTCCTGCCGAAAACCGCCTTGAGGGCCCTGAACGCGGCGTACTCGTCCAGCCAGTGCCTCTCGGTCCGGCAGAAACCTTCGTAATCGTACCGCAGTCCCTCGGGGCAGGCCGAGAACCGCCGCCACGCCTCCGCCAGGAGATTCTCCTTGAAGGCGGCGGCGAGGCGGTAGTCGATGCGGCCCGCGGGGAACCGCGGCGCGCGGGACAGGTCCTGCTTTGTCAGGAACCCGTCCTCGACGAGCTTCTCGGGACTCACGAGCAAGGGATTCCCGGCAAAGGCCGACGAGCTGCTGTAGGGCGAGCTGCCCATGAGCAGGTCCGTCGGGGTGAGGGGAAGCAACTGCCAGATCTTCTGCCCGGACCGGTGCAGGAAATCGGCAAACCGGTAGGCCTCGGGCCCCAGGTCGCCGATGCCGAAGGGCGTCGGCAACGA
>JALOPC010000249.1 GCA_025454095.1 Syntrophales bacterium
GCCCCGTACCCCTTCGCCAGCGACGTGTTCACGTGGACGACACCCTTGTTGAGGCTCTTCAGGGGATAGTCGTCGGTGATGGCGGGAAGCTTGTCCGCCGCGGCCTGGTCCCGCAGGACGGTGCCGGCCGGCACGTAGCGGCCGTCGGGCACGGAAACGCCCATCAGGATGCAGCCGGGTTCGACGACGCAGCCCTTGCCGACCTTCGCGCGGAAGACGAGCACCTTCATCCCGACGAAGCTGTCGTCGAGGACGACGGCGGGGCCGTGGATCTGGACCTGGTGCGCCAACGACACGCGGCTGCCCACGTAGACGGCGTATTTCTTCCCGCCCACCTCCATGAGGTTCTTCTCCACCGGCTTGCCGTGCTCCTCCGTCTCGAGGGCGTGGATGACGACGCCGTCCTGCACGTTGGAGTCGTCGCCCACGTGGAGGGGCTGTCCCTCGTCGCCGCGGACCGCCGCGAAGGGCGCCACGAAGACGTTCTTTCCGATGATGACGTTGCCGATGACGGCCCCCAGCGGGTGCACGTACGCCGTGGGGTCGATCACGGGGTCAAACACCATCGAACTGAAATCGGTCTTTACGTTCTTGCCTATCATCTCTCTCCTCCCGCAATATGGTCTATTCACTGTAGATAAATCCCCCTCTTTCCCCCTTTGCAAAAGGGGGATGAAAGGGGGATTTCATTCTCTCTTTGCTCGTTCGCGCGATAAAAGTTCTTGCCAGACCTCGTCGACGCGCTGTTGCAGTTCCTTCATGGTCCCGTCGTTGCGGATCACCACGTCGGCTCGCTTCAGTTTCTCGTCGATGGGCATCTGGGCCTCGAGCCTCGCCACGGCCTCGTCCCGGGTCATGTTGTTCCGCTTCATGACCCGCGCGATCTGCACCTCCGGGGGCGCATAGACCAGCAGGATCAGGTCGAAGAGACCCTGCATCCCCACTTCGAGGAGCAGCGGGATGTCGGACAGGACGATCGCCCGCTCGTCCTTCCGCCCGATCCGGTCGCGCTCGCGCTGCGCCTCTTCGAGCACGGCCGGGTGCACGATGCCTTCCAGCGCCTTGCGCCGCCCTTCGTCGCCGAAGACAAGGACCCCGAGTTTCTTGCGGTCGATCCGCCCGCCGGCATCGAGGATCTCGCGCCCGAAGGCCTCGACGATCCGGTTCCAGACCGGCCGGCCCGGCTCCTGCAGGGTGTGGACGAGGGCATCGTGGTCGATGACCCGGGCGCCCTTCTTCACGAGCATCCGGACCACCGTCGACTTTCCCGTCGCGATCCCCCCTGTCAGCCCCACGTTCAGCATCGGCTCGCTTCTACCACAAGGCCCCCGTTCCATCAACACAAAAGCCGGGGACCTGATTCGGGATTTTCCATTACGAGACCCCGGGACCCGAAACCCGACCGCGAAGCAGGTTGGCAGGTCTCTTGCAATGCATCTCCGGGTACTGCTGCGGCCGGATACGGGAATGATCAACGTCAAGAATCTCCGAAAAACCTATGGCGACGTCGTCGCCGTCGACGATATCTCCTTCGAGGCGAAGAAGGGCGATATCCTGGGCTTCATCGGCCCCAACGGCGCCGGCAAGACGACGACCCTGCGCATCCTGTCGTGCTTCATCGAGCCCGACAGCGGGACGGCCAGCGTCGGGGGCTTCGACATCCGGACCCAGCCGGTCGAGGTGCGCCGCGTGCTGGGGTATGTCTCCGAGAAGTGCCCCTTCTACGGCGAGATGACCCCCCGGTGGTTCCTGAAATTCGTCTGCGACGTCCGGGGCATCAACGGCACCCGCTTCAAGTCCGAAATCGACCGGGTCGCCGCCATCAGCTCCCTGCAGGGCGTCATGGACCGCAGGATCGAGACCCTCTCGAAAGGGTTTCAGCGCCGCCTGGGCCTGGCCCAGTCGCTGCTGGGAGACCCGCCGGTACTCATCCTCGACGAACCCATGTCGGGCCTCGACCCGAACCAGAAGCAGGAGATCATCGACCTGATCCGCTTCATGGCCGCCGACAAGTGCTTCATCCTCTCCACCCACGTCATGGAGGAGCTGGAGACGATCTGCAACCGGGCCATCCTGATCAGCAGGGGAAAAATCGTGGCCGACTCCACGCCGCAAGATTTCAAGGAAAAGGGCCACGGGAAGATCGACGCCTTCTTCCGCAAGGTGACCAACGGGAACTGATATGCAGACCATCTGGGCCATCGTCAAGCGAGAGTTCCGGAGCTATTTCACGACCTCCATGGGGTACGTGATCCTCGTCGTGTTCCTCGTCCTGGCCGGGTTCCTCACGATCAAGGGCCGGTTCTTCGAGATGCGGCAGGCGGACCTGCGGGCCTTCTTCGACAACCTGCCCCTGCTCTACATCTTCTTCGTCCCGGCGGCCGGGATGCGGCTCTGGGCCGAGGAGCGCAAGGCGGGCACCATCGAGTTTCTCTTCACACAGCCCGTGACGGTCGCCCAGGCCGTGATCGGCAAGTTCCTCGCCGCCTGGCTCTTCCTGGCCGTGGCCCTGCTGCTCACGGCACCGCTCGTCATCACCGTCGCCTGGCTCGGCAGCCCCGACCCCTACGTGATCGGGACGGGATACCTGGGGGCCTTCCTGATGGGCGGCGCCTATCTGGCCGTAAGCGTCTTCTGCTCGGCCCTCACGCGCAGCCAGATCGTGAGCTTCGTGCTCTCCATCGGCCTCATCGGCCTCATGGCCTACATCGACTCGCCGGCCGTTCTGACCTGGCTCGCCGGCATCGTTCCCGCGTACCTGATCGAGGCCATGGCCAACATGAGCTTCGCCGGGCACTTCGAGTCCATGCGGCGCGGCGTACTCGAGTTCCGGGACCTGTCGTTTTACGGGATCCTCATTGCCGGCCTGATCGCCGTCACCTGCCTTGTCGTCGATAACCGAAGGGAGTCATGCTGAAGAAGAACGCCAAGGTCCTCACGGCCATATTCCTGATCGCGCTGATCACCTTCTCGTCCATCACGCTGCTCGCGAAGACGGGCCGGGCACTCAAGGTCGATCTCACGCAGGACCGCATCTACTCGCTCTCCGACGAGACGAAGAAGGTCATGGCGGGCCTCACGCACCCGGTGCGCCTCAAGCTCTTCTATTCCCGCACCGAGGCCCTGAAGGGGTTCGACTCCCTGAGGGCCTACAGCAACTACTTCTTCTATGTCCGCGACCTGCTCCGGGAGTACGCCTCGCGCTCCCGGGGGAAGATCACCCTCGAAATCATCGACCCGCGGCGCGATTCCCGCGAGGAACAGGAGGCCATCCAGTACGGCCTGCGGCCGATCCCCACGGCGGGCGACGACCGGTTCTACTTCGGGCTCGTCCTGGCGACGGAGTTCGGGCAGGAGAAGGCCATCCCCCTGCTTGCCCCGGAGCGTCAGCAGCTGGCCGAGTACGACATCACCGAGATGATCCACAGCGCCAC
>JALOPC010000250.1 GCA_025454095.1 Syntrophales bacterium
CTCCATCAGGAGCCGGGGCTTTTTCAGTGGGCAAAAAAATGGTCGGGATGGCGCGATTCGAACGCGCGACTCCTGCGTCCCGAACGCAGTGCCCTACCAGGCTGGGCCACATCCCGACGCCGCAACGATATATAATTTGTCTTTAAAAGTCCATTATTTTTTGCTACTAGACCTTCTAGGAACCGGTGAGAAGGCTTGCCGAAACGCGTCACGATGATTACAGTGAGATCGGGACCCGATCGGTTCCCCGGGCGACCCTGCAAGGGAGAGTGCATCGTGATCATCTACGACCTCACATGTGACAAGAAACACAAATTCGAGGGCTGGTTCAAGGACCTTGCCGCCTTCGAGGAGCAGAAGGCCGGGAAACTCATCACCTGTCCGCTCTGCGGGAGTTCGGACGTGGCGATGGTCCCGTCCTCGATCGCCGTAATGGGCAGGAGCCGCGAACTCAAAGAGCGCAAGGCGGACCTGGCCGATGTCTCGCCGATGAAGATGCTGGAGATGGTCAACGATTTTGTGGCGAGGAATTTCGCCGACGTGGGCGAGCGGTTTGCCGAGGTGGCCCTGAAGATCCACCGGGGGGAGGAGCAGAAGCGCAACATCCGGGGGGTCACGACCGACAAGGAAGAGGAGACGCTGCGCGAAGAGGGCGTGGAGTTCATGAAGATTCCGGTGCCCAAGTTCGACAGCTAGCGCCGCTGCGCGGCGGCCCCTTGCGGGGCGGAAGCTGAGAAGCTGGGAAGTTTTGAAGTTTGGAAAAGGCGAAAACCAGTCGCACATTCCCCGTTTTTCCGAGTTTTTAACTTCACAACTTCCTAACTTCGCGGTTTCATGGCGTGGCCAACCAAGCACGCACCACCGGGGTCGGTGACGATCGACCCCTTTTTTCGTAGAGGGGGGACATGAAAGGACGATTCGCAGGGGTTCTCGAGACGATCGGCAACACGCCGCTCGTCGAGATCCGCAAGCTCAACCCCAACCCGAAGGTGAGGGTCTTCGCGAAGCTCGAGAGCTTCAACCCCGGCGGTTCGGTGAAGGACCGTCCGGCCCTGTACATGATCGAGAGGGCCGAGGAGCGGGGCGAACTCACGCGCGACAAGATCATCCTCGAGGCGACAAGCGGGAACACGGGGATCGGTCTGGCCCTGGTGGCGGCCGCCAAGGGGTACCGCCTGTGCCTCACCCTGTCCGAGTCGGCCAGCGAGGAGCGCAAGAAGATCCTCAAGGCCCTCGGCGCGGAGCTGCGCTTCACGCCCGCCGCCCTCGGCACCGACGGGGCCATCGAGGAGGCGTATGATCTCATGCGCGCCAACCCCGGGAAGTATTTCCTGGTCGACCAGTTCAACAACCCCGACAATTTCGCCGCCCATTATCACGGCACCGCCGTGGAGATCTGGGAACAGACCGAAGGGCGGGTGACGATGTTCGTGGCGGCTCTCGGCACCTCCGGCACGGCCATGGGGTGCGCCATGCGCCTCAAGGAGTACAGCCCTGCGATCCGGGTCGTCGGCGTCGAACCCTACATGGGGCACAAGATCCAGGGGCTCAAGAACATGAAAGAGTCCTACCGCCCGGGGATCTTCGACCGGGGCCGGCTCGACGAGACGGTGAACATCCTCGACGAGGACGCCTACGAGATGGCCCGCAGGCTGCTGCGCGAGGAGGGCATCTTCGCCGGGATGAGCTGCGGCGCGGCCATGCACGTGGCCGTCGAGAAGGCGAAGGAGCTCGACGAAGGGCTCATCGTCGTCATTCTGCCCGACAGCGCCGAGCGCTACCTCTCGACGGAGCTCTTTGCCGACAAGGAGAAGTCGACGCTGCGGTTCTACAACGTGCGCACGAAGCAGAAGGAGTTCTTCCAGCCCCTGCGCGCCGACGAGATCCGGATGACCTCCTCCGGCCCCTCGATCCACCTCGTGCCGCACCTGGGCAGCTACCGGCGCTTCGTCGTCTCGGACCTGATCGTCCGCTACCTGGGGTTCAAGGGCTACAAGGTCAGGCACACGACCAACATCGTCGACCTGACGGACAAGACGATCGCCGAGGCCGAGCGGGCGGGAATGGAGCACGGCGAGTTCACGAAGCGGGCCTTCGGCGAGTTCCTCCGCGAGGGCGCCACGCTCCGGATCGGCGGCGATGCAGTCTACCCGAGCGCGCAGGAGCACGTGGAGGCGATGCTCGGCCTCGTGGAGAAGCTCGCGGAAAAGGGCTACGCCTACGAGAAGCTGCGCTCCGTCTACTTCGACATCTCGAAGCTCGAGGACTACGGCAAGCTCTCCAACGTGGACCTCGGCAAGGTGAAGTCCGGCAAGACCCTTGAGCTCGACGAGTACGAGAAGGACAGCCCCGTGGACTTCACGCTGCTCAAACGCTCGACGCTCGCGGAACTCAAGAAGGGGATCTACTACAAGACCCGCTGGGGAAACGTGCGGCCGAGCTGGCATCTGGCCTGTGCGGCCCTGTCCATGAAACTGCTCGGCGACACCTTCGACATCCACGCCAGCGGTTCGGACATCGTCTTCCCGCATTGCGAGAACGTTCTGGCCATCGGCAAGGCCCTCACGGGCAGGCCCCCTGCGAGCTACTGGATCAACACGGATCTGGTGATGGTCGAAGGCAAGAAGATGTCGCGCTCGCTCGGCAACATCCTCACCGTGGCGGAACTCGTCCGCCAGGGCTACCGGGGCAGCGAGATCCGCTACTTCCTGCTCTCGTCGCACTACCGCAAACCCCTGAACTTCTCGCCCGGCGCCATGGAGACGGCGAAAAACACGGTCGAGAAGCTCAACGAGTTCGTCCAGCGGCTCATCCACTTCACGCCGGGCGCAGGATGCCCCGACACGGACCAGTTTGTTTATGATCTTAGACACGGGTTCGCCGAAGCGATGGACGACGATCTGAACATCTCGGCGGCGCTGGCCGTCCTGTTCGGGTTCGTCAAGCGGGTGAGCGCGCCGCTGGCCCGCAATGCGTTTACCGAAAAGGAGCGCGACAAGATCCTCGACGCTCTCCGGTCGATCGACTCGGTGCTCGCCGTCATGGATTTCGAGGAGGAGCGGCTCGACGACGAGGCGCAGCGCCTCATCGACGTGCGCAACGAATACAGGCGGAACCGGAAGTGGAAAGAGGCCGACGGGGTCCGGGATCAGCTGCACGCGATGGGGGTGGAGATCAAGGATACGCCCACCGGGACGACGTGGAAGAAGAAGTAAGGCCGCAAGCGGCAGGGCCGCGAAGGAAAGGCCGGGCGCATGCCCGGCTTTTTTATTGTCAGGCCGGAGCGGTTTCATTACAATGGAAAGGCTGAACAGAGAACCGGGGCAATGGGACGGTTCGCATCGCTCGGGCAAAGGAGGGCCGCAGCCATGGCAGACGAGGAGAAGAAACAGGGCGCCGATGCGTGGGATGCCACGCAGTGGCACGTCG
>JALOPC010000251.1 GCA_025454095.1 Syntrophales bacterium
GAGATGACTACGAGCCGCGTGTCCGGAGACGCCGCCACGGCTGCCGCCGTCCTCGGCGCCTGGATCAGCATGGCCATTTCCCCGAAATAGTCGCCGGCGGCCATTTCCCTGAGCAGCTGCCCCTTGCGCAGAATCCGCACCGCCCCGGAGAGGATGTAGAACATGTCCCGGCCCCGGCTGTCTTCCTCGAAGATCGTTTCGCCGGGTTCGAAGGAGCGGATGAAACGGGCCGGCACGGGGGGGAATGCCTTTGCGCCCGGCGGGCCGAGTTCCAGGAGGCGCGAGAGCAGCAGAGCCTCCCGCCGCCGGGTGTTGGCCAGCAGTTCCGTCCCGAACAGGATCACGGCGAAGGTGTAGTAGATCCAGACGACCAGCACGAAGACGGCCTTGAGGGAACCGAAGGCGACCCCGTACTCGGGGTTGTACTGCAGAAACGCCGTGAAGAGCGGCCGGACGATCGACCAGAGCACGGCCGTGAGCAGCGCGCTTACGAGAAGATTCCACCACTCGAGCCGCACGGGAGTGAAGACCAGGAAAAACAGCGCGAGAAAGAGCGTGCCCGTCAGGAGGGGAAGCACCCTGTCCAGCCCGCCCTGCCACGCGCCGGAGGATCTGGCCCGTCACGAGACCCAGGAACAGGAGCAAAAAGAACAGGACGGCGACAAAATCGACGAGCTTGTCGCGGAAAAACCCTGCGGTGCGCTCCGTCTTGAACACGCTGAAGAAGCCGGTTCGGATCGAGCTGACCAGGGGAACGATGGACCACAGCAGCGGTACGAGGCCGAGCAGCCCGAGTGCCCTCTGCTCCGCGATGGAAAACACTTCGCGGAGAATGACCTCGTAGTACTGGGGGACGATCTGGATGATAATCGACTCGATGGCCCCGCTCACCTGCCGGGACGAGACGAAGACCTGGCTGAGCACCACGAGGACCGCGAGGCACAGGGGAATCAGGGCAAACACACCGCACCGGTCCCTGTGCTTCATGATGCGGCCTGTCGTCTCGGAACCCACGGCATCTTCTCCGGGAAGTCTGGGCACCGCTTCGCGGAACGGGAGCTGATTATAGAAGCCCGGCCGCAGAAAATCAACGGCAGAGTCGGGCCGTTTCCCCTTCGGGCGCCGTTGACAGGCGCCGGTCTTTGATGCTAAGGGTGGAGCCGGCAGGGGTTCGGGACCCTGCCCCGATCCGGCCGCGCAGGCCGGCGACGCAGGCGGGAGGACGACGGGCTCGGCAGCATGGTGAAGACCTTTTTTCTCAACCTTTCCCTCAACAAGAAGCTCATCCTCATGATGCTCGTCATGACCGCGGTCCTGCTGGTCACCCTGATCACCATCTACTGGCAGTCCGAGAAGAACCTGATGGCCCAGATCGAGAGCCAGACGGCGGAGCTCGCCCAGGCGGTTCAGGTGGGCGTCGAGGAGGTGACGGGGGGCGCCTCGAGCGAGACTCGCCTCGAGAAGTACCTGTCGTCGCTGAAGACCAAGGGGATCAAGGAGATCTCCATCATCAGCAACGCCGACGAGATCATCGCGAGCACCAACCCCAACAAGATCGGCACGGCGGTGAGCCAGAAGAAAAAGGAGCTCATCATCAAGGCCGAGTTGGGGGAGCCGGCCGTCGACCAGGAGGGCAAAGCCTACAACGTCATCATCCCCGTCATCGCCGGCCAGGCCCATTACGGCTACATCCACCTCCAGATCAACGTCGAGAACCTGCAGGAGACGATGCGCCGCAACACGACGAAGCGCATCCTCGCGGCCCTGTCGGTTTTCGCCATCGGCATCCTGCTCTCCACGTTCCTGTCCATGTGGTACACGGAGCCCATCCACAATGTCGTCACGGCGGCGCGCAAGGTGGCGGCAGGCGATCTCAACCAGAACCTCCCGGTGGACCGCAAGGACGAGATCGGGGACCTGACGCAGAGCTTCAACTTCATGATCCAACGACTGCGGGAGCAGCGCAGGCTCGAGGAGCGGCTCCGGGAGGCGGAGCACCTCTCCGCCATCGGACAGCTTTCCCGGGGTATCGCGCACGAGATCCGCAACCCGCTGAACTTCATCAGCCTCTCCATCGATCACATCAAGACAAAATACCGGCCTGCCGACGACGCCGGCGCCGCGGGGTTCGAGAAGCTCGTGGAGAGCATGAAAGAGGAGATCCACCGCCTCGACCGCCTCGTCCGGGATTTCCTGGATTACGGCAAGCCGCTGAAGCTCGACATGCAGCCCTGCAGCACCCGGGAGTTGCTGGCCGATGTCGTCGAGATCGTCAAGGCCAAGGCGGAATCGGACCGGATCGGGATCGTCGAATCCTACACGGCCCTTCCGGAGCTGCGGCTCGACACCGAACTCATGAAGAGCTGTCTCTTCAACGTGGTGACGAATGCCTTTCAGGCCATGCCGGACGGAGGCACCCTCACGCTCGCCTCGGAACAGCGGGACGGCCGTTTCGTGCTGCGCATCCGCGACACGGGATGCGGCGTCTCGGAGGAGAACCTCGCCCGCATCTTCGAGCCCTTCTTCACGACCAAGAGCCAGGGGCTCGGCCTGGGCCTGGCCATGACGAAGCGGGTCATCGAGGAGCACGGCGGCAAGATCGAATTCGAGAGCGTCGAGGGACAGGGCAGCGAGGTGACGATCAGCCTGCCCCTTGCCGCCGGCGACGAAGCGAAGCGAACCGATGCAGACCCGGGAGAGGAACAGACATGGCGGTCATCCTGATCGTGGACGACGAAACCCTGCAGCGCGAGATTCTCACGACCATCCTGGCCGACGAGGGGTACGAGACCTATTCGGCTGCATCCGGCGAAGAAGCTCTGAAGCTGGTGAAGGCCTACGAGCCCGACATCGTGCTCACCGATCTCAAGATGGGCAAGATGGACGGGATCGAACTGCTCGAGAAGCTCAAGGCCCTCAAGCCGCCGCCGACGGTGATTCTCATGACCGCCTTCGGGACCGTCGATTCGGCCGTCGACGCCATGAAGAAAGGCGCCTTCGACTACCTGACGAAACCCCTGGACAAGGAGGTCGTGCTCCTGGCGATCCGCCGCGCCCTCGAGCGCAAAGAACTGCTGCAGCGCAATCTCGAGCTGCGGAAAGCCCTGAACGACATGTTCAGCATCCAGGGGATCATCGGACACTCGAAGGCCATCAAGGACATCGTCCACATCGTCCGCAAGGTGGCCGACAGCCCCGCCACGGTCCTGATCCTGGGGGAGAGCGGCACGGGGAAGGAACTGATCGCCAAGGCCATCCACTACAACAGCGGGCGCCGGGAGAAGTCCTTCATGGCCATCAACTGTGCGGCCATCCCGGAGACCCTACTCGAGAGCGAGCTGTTCGGCTACGAGCCCGGCGCGTTCACGGGCGCCACGCAGCGCAAGAAGGGATTGTTCGAAGCCGCAAACGGCGGGACGATCTTTCTCGACGAGGTCGGCGACCTTCCCGTGATGACGCAGTCCAAGATCCTGCGGGTTCTGCAGGAGCGCGAGATCATGCGCGTCGGGGGCCGTGAGCCGATCAAGGTGGATGTCCGGATCGTCTCGGCAACGAACAAGGACCTGGTCGAGGAAATGAAGCACGGACGGTTCCGCGAAGATCTGTTCTACCGGCTCAAAGTCGTCACGATCCACATGCCTCCGCTCAGGGACAGGAAGGAAGACATCCCCGATCTGGCCAGTTTTTTCCTGCAGAAGTTCAACAGCAACTTCGGCAAGAACGTTGTCAAGATCGACGAGGCGGCAATAAAGGGCATCATCAGCTATCCCTGGCCCGGGAATGTCCGCGAACTCCAGTCCGTACTGGAAAAAGCGGTCCTGATGTGCGAATCCGACACCATCGGCCTGGCTGACATCCGCGGGGAATTGCGATCCGCCCCCCGCCCCGCCATGGGGATCGAAATCCCCGATGAAGGGATCGATCTCGAGGAGTTGGAAAAGGAACTCCTCGTGAAGGCCATGGCCAAGTCCAATCACGTGCTCGCAAAGGCCGCTCGACTGCTCGACATGAATTACGATGCCTTCTGGTACAGCTGGAAGAAGCACGAACTCGACTCGCCCGAGAAGCGAAGCGGCCTGAAGTGCATCATGCAGCAGGACATTCCCGATATGGGGATCAGCTACGTGGAACTCGAGAAAGACCTGCTGCAGAAGGCCATGGACAAGGCCAACCATGTCGGCGCCCGCGCCGCAAAGCTC
>JALOPC010000027.1 GCA_025454095.1 Syntrophales bacterium
CACCTCGACGATGGCGTTCATGGCCTCGACGACGCGGAAGTAGACGACGGCGTTGACCTTGATGGAGACGTTGTCCCGCGTGATCACGTCCTGCGACGGAACGTCCATGGTGATCGTCCGCATATCGACGCGGACCATGCGGTCCACGACGGGGATGAGGATGATGAGGCCCGGTCCCTTCACAGGAATGATCCGCCCGAGGCGGAACACGACGGCCCGTTCGTACTCGTTGAGCACCCGGATGGACGCCGCCAGGAACATGACGACCAGGACGACAAGGACGAGAATGGTATACATGGAAACCCCCTTTATGAGCGTTCTTCGACTTCGACTTTCAGTTCTTTGACGCCGACGACGACGACCTTTTTCCCCTTCTCAATGGGCGCCTTGCTGAAGGCGTTCCAGTACTCGCCCCGAACGAGCACCTTGCCGCTTTCGTGGACGGCGGACACGGACTGCCCGACGGCCCCGACCATTCCCTCGCCCCCGGTCATGACCTTGCGCATCTGGGCCCGGACGGCGATGGAGACGACGGCGATGAAGAACAGGGACACGATCGTCACGGCAGGGATCAGCACGCTCCAGGACACACGCAGGGCCGGGTCCGGCGACTCGAAGAGCATGATGGAGCCCAGGACGAGCGAGACGACCCCCCCGATCGTGAGCACCCCGTGGCTGACGACCTTGATCTCCGCAATGAACAGGATCACGGCAAAAACGATGAGGAGAATCCCCGCGTAGTTGACGGGAAGGGTCTGGAAGGCAAAGAAGGCGAGGATCAGAGAGATCCCGCCGATGATCCCGGGCACGACGACCCCCGGGGAGGAGAACTCGAAATACAGGCCCGCAAGCCCCAGCAGGAAGAGGATGAAGGCGATGTTGGGGTTCGAGATGGTGATGAGCACCTTCTCGCGGAACCCCATCTCCTTGCGGTTGATCTCGGCGCCCTTTGTCTTCAGCGCCCGGTTGCCGGAGGCGAGCTTCACCTCCCGGCCGTCGATCTTCTCGAGGAGCTGGTTGAGATCGTCGGCGATCGCGTCGATCACCTTGAGCTTCAGGGCCTCTTCGGCCGTCACGGAGACGCTCTTGCGGATGGCATCCTCGATCCAGTCGGCGTTGCGCCCTTTCTGGTCCGCAATGCCTCGTCCGTAGGCCACGGCGTCGTTTTCAACCTTTTCCATCATGGTCTCGTCGGCCTTCCCGATCCCCATGGCCACGGGGTGGGCCGCACCGATGTTGGTGCCGGGAGCCATGGCCGCCACGTGGGCCGAGATCGTGATCAGCACCCCCGCCGAGGCCGCCCGCGCACCCGACGGCGACACGTAGACGATGACGGGGACGGATGCGTTGAGGCACTCCTTGATGATGTCCCGCATGGACAGGTCGAGCCCCCCCGGCGTGTCGAGCTGGATGACAATGGCCTCGGCGCCCGATTCAGTGGCCTGCCGGATGCTCTTGACGAGATACTCTCCGATCGGCGGCGTGATGACCTCGCTGACGACAACCACGTCGACAACGCGCTTCTGTTCGGCGGCCTGCAGCCCCAAAACGGGGGCCGACACGGCCAGGAGCAACGCGACGGCAGCCGCCAGCCGCAGCGGTGCCCGTTTAGCCGGGATTGTTCTCATGGATCGTCCTCACAGGATCTTCATGATTTTCTGGACGTCTTCCCAGACCAGTTTCTTGGCGTCGGGATTGCGCAGCAGGTATGCCGGGTGATAGGTCGGCATGAGCTTGCGCCCGTGATAGTCGTGGAACTTCCCCCGGATCGCCGAGATGGGCGCCTCGGTGCGCAGCAGGGTCTTTGCGGCAAAGGTCCCGAGGGCGCAGATGATCTGCGGGTCGATGGCCTCGAGCTGCTGCACCAGGAAAGGCTCGCAGGTCGCGATCTCGTCTTCCTTGGGGTTGCGGTTTCCCGGGGGCCGGCACTTCAGGATGTTGCAGATGTAGACCTCCTCGCGCGCGAGCCCCATGGCGTTGATGATCTTCGTGAGCAGCTGCCCCGCTCGCCCCACGAAGGGCCTGCCCTGCTTGTCTTCCTCTTCGCCCGGTGCCTCGCCGACGAAGACGAGCCTCGCCGTCGGGCTGCCCTCGCCGAAAACGAGGTTGAGCCGCGTGCGGTGAAGCGGGCACCGGGTGCAGTCGCCCAGTTCTTTCCGGACCGCGACGAGGCTCGAGGGTCCCTTGCGCACGGCCGTCTTCGCGTGGGCGGACGGTTCCGCACGCCCAGCGGCCGTCCCTTCCGGCCGGGTTCGTCCGGCCCCCTTGCGGCTCAGGCGCGAGACGGGGATGTAGGCATCCCGTTCGCCGGCGACGTGGTTCTTCAGGGCGCTCACAAGGCTGCGCAACTCCCCCCGCAGGTCATCGTTTCCGTGCACGGGCAGCCCCTTCTCGTTTCCCGACGAGTTCGGCAACGCGGTCCAGGATGCGGTGCGCCACGTCCATCTTGTCCATCAGGGGGAGATCCTCCGAACCCCCTTCCCGGTCGAGGATCTTGACGATGTTCGTCTCCCCCGCAAACCCGGCCCCGGGCTGGGTAATGTCGTTGGCCACGATGAGGTCCATGTTCTTTTCCTTCATCTTCTTCGTGGCGTACCCGACGAGGTTGTCCGTCTCGACGGCAAACCCCACCAGGATCCTGTCGCCCTTGATCTTCCCCACCTCGGCAATGATGTCGGGGTTTCTCTCGAGCGTGAATTCCAGGGGCCGCTCCGTCTTCTTGATCTTGGACTCGGAAAACCCGGCAGGCCGGTAGTCGGCCACGGCGGCGGATTTGACGACAACGCTAGCCTCCGGCAGGTTCGACATGACCGCATCGCGCATCTCGCGGGCGGACGAGACGGGCACGAACCGGATCCCCCGCGGCTGGGGCAGGCTCGTCGGCCCGCTGACGAGCGTGACCTTCGCCCCGCGGCGCTTCGCCGCCACGGCCACGGCGTAACCCATCTTCCCCGTCGAGTAATTCGTGATGAACCGCACCGGGTCGAAGGCCTCCCGCGTGGGACCCGCCGTGACGAGGACATGCTGCCCCACGAGGTCCTTGGCCGTCAGGATATCTTCGGCGTCTTCCATGATGTCCTCGAGACACGCGAGGCGGCCGTACCCTTCGGTCTTGCAGGCCAGTTCCCCGTAGCCGGCCTCGACGAACCGGACACCCTTCGCGGCGAGCTTCTCCATGTTCTCGCGCACGATGGGGTTCGAGTACATGTTCACGTTCATGGCCGGGCAAATGAGCACCGGCGCCCGCGTGGCCATGACCGTCGTCGTCAGCAGATCGTCGGCGATGCCGCCTGCGATCTTGCCGATCACGTTCGCCGTGGCCGGCGCCAGCAGGACGAGATGGGCGCTTTCGGCCAGCGAGATGTGCCCGATCTCCCACTCGCCCGTCAACTGGAAGGTGTCGACGGAGACGGGGTTGCCCGTGAGGGTCTGAAAGGTCAGCGGGGTGACGAACTCCGTGGCGTTCCGGGTCATGATGACGTGGACGGCGGCTCCCCGTTTGATGCATTCCCGGGCCAGCTCGGCGGCCTTGTAGGCCGCAATTCCGCCTGTCACCCCGAGGACGATTTTCTTCCCTTTCATCCGCATTGCCCCCGATGAACGAATTCAGCGCCTTCGATGCGCATGTTCCGATCAGCCCGTCGCTGCCGGGGAGATCGCCGTCAAGGCCTCGGCCATCGGGTTCCTCCCCTGCACATGAATATACCAAATCGCTCGGATCGTCAAGGAATGAAGGGATTTACGTATCGTTATTGAACTTGAAAATTTCACCAATCCGGGTATGATGGGCGACGTTTCGGCTGCGTTGCGCGCCGCAATACCGTTTCCGCGGGGGGAAAAGACAGCATGAACCGGATGTACCTGATTGCCCTTGCCGCCGTGATCGCCCTGGCGGGCGCCGCCTTCTGGGCCTTCAATACCGTGCTCGAATTCGAGAAACCCTCCATCGCCGTGAAGGACGATCTCTCGACGATCGGCCAGGGGAAAGCCCTCGCACTGACCGTCGCGGATCTCAAGAGCGGCATTCGGAGCGTTTCCGTCACGATCAGCCAGGACGGTAAGGACGCGGTTCTGCTTTCCCAGACCTACCCGAAGGGGACGGCCGAGGAGGCCTTGAACATCGATGTCAACCCGCGCGGCAGGGGGCTGAAAGACGGGCCGGCGACGATCACGGTCGTGGCAGAGGACCACTCGTGGCTCAAGAACCGCGAGACGCTCACCCTCGAGACCGCCATCGACACCGTTCCGCCGCAGATCGGGCTGATCAGCTCGGCCCACAATGTCAACGCAGGGGGCACCGGCGTCGCCCTCTACCGCGTATCGGAAGAGGTGACGATGACGGGCCTGAAGATGGGGGACCGCTTTTTCCGTGGATACCCCTTCGCGATACAGGGCAAGCCCTGCCACATCGTGTATTTCGCCGTCCCGTCCTCAGCCGGCAAGGGGGATCTCAAGATCCTGATCACGGCGCGGGACCGGGCTGGAAACGAGTCTTCCGCCCTGTTGCCCCACCTTGTCCGCGGGAAGAAGTTCAAGGCCGACAAGATCACAATCAGCCGGGCCTTCATCGAGAACATGTCCCCCACGTTCCGCCAGCAGGATCCCCGCGTACCGACCACTCCGCTGGAGGCCTTCCTGTTCATCAATGAAAAGCTGCGGGATGAGAACTTCAAGACCATCCGGGAGGCCTGTTCGAGGACACAGCCCAAACCGCTCTGGGAGGGCCCCTTTCTCCGGATGAAAAACGCGGCGCCCATGGCCGGGTTCGGTGAAGAGCGGTCGTACGTCTTCGAAGGCATGACCGTGAGCCGGAGCACGCACCTTGGCGTCGACCTCGCATCGACGGAGCGCGCCCCCATCGAGTCGGCCAATCACGGCAGCGTCGTCTTCGCCGGCCCTCTCGGGATCTACGGCAACGCCGTCATTGTCGACCACGGGCTGGGTCTCTGCAGTCTCTACGCGCACCTCTCCGAAATCAGCGTGAAGGCGGGCCAGGCCGTCACCAGGGGGGAAGCCCTGGGAGCAAGCGGGAGCACGGGGCTCGCGAGCGGCGATCACCTGCACTTCTCGATCCTGGTCGGAGGGGAATTCGTGAACCCGACGGAGTGGTGGGACGCGCACTGGATCCGCGACAACGTGACCGGCAAGCTCAGCGAGTCGGCCTCGCAGCCAGCCGCGCCCGCGGCGAAAGCACAACCCGCAAAGGCCAAGGCGAAGCCCAAAAAGAAAAAAGCAAGGGGCTAGGGTATCGGGTCTAGGGTCTCGGGAAATACGATGCAGAACAAGAAAGGATCGGGGAGCAGCTCCACGATCCTTTTCTTTTCCTTTATGATTTGTCGTCTTTTCTTGAACCCTGGACCCGTGACCCTATACCCGATACCCTTGTCATGCCCGGTGGATATCGCGGTGCGTCACGTTGACCAGGTAATTCTCGCCTGCAAAATATTCGGCCAGACGCTTCGCCATGACGACGGAACGGTGCTTGCCTCCCGTGCAGCCGAGGGCCACGTTGAGGCTCGACTTCCCCTCCTTTTCGTAGAGGGGGATGAGAAACTCCATCATGCCGAGCAGATGCTTGAGGAAGGTCTGACTTTCCTGCCACCCCATGACATAGTCCTGAATCTTCCGGTCTTCCCCGTTGAGATTCTTCAATTCCTCGATGAAGTAGGGGTTGGGCAGGAACCTCACGTCCAGCACGATGTCGGCCTCGGGAGGCAGCCCGTACCGGTAGCCGAAGGACATGAGGTTGATGACGAGCCTCTTCTCCGACGGGGAGGCCATGAAGTGCCGCTGGATGACTTCCTTGAGCTGGTGGACGTTGAACGATGACGTGTCGACGACCTTGTCGGCCATGTTCCGCAGGGTCGCCAGTTTTTCCCGTTCCAGGGCGATCCCTTCCATAACCGTTCCGCGCTCGCACAGCGGGTGGGCCCGCCTTGTCTCCCGAAAGCGCCGAAGGAGCGAATCGTCGCTGGCGTCGAGAAAGAGGATCTCGATCCGGTGGCCCTGTTCCTTGAGGGCGGAGAAGATCTCCCCGTACTTTTCCAGGAAATACCGTTCCCGCAGGTCCATCACGAGCGCGACCTTGCTGATCTCGCTTGCCGTGTCGGTCTGCATCTCGAGGAATTTCGGCAGGAGAGCCACGGGCAGATTGTCCACGCAGAAAAACCCAACATCCTCGAGGGCGCGAAGGGCGGTGCTCTTGCCCGAGCCGGACATGCCGGTGACAATCACGATTCTCAGGTTTTGCATGCGGGACCCCCCGACGCGGGGTTGCGCCTGTGCAGGCCGGCAATGGAAATCCGGGGAAGGGGAAAAGAAAGGGGAACCCGTCGGTTCGGGGCTGCGTGGGGGATGTTCACCATCAGGTCACACCCTGCGAGCGAGTCGGCAGCGGCTGGGGCGGCGCGCCGGGTCCCGCGTCAATAGGACTCGTCTTTTTCGGCGATTTTCCGGTAGATTTCCTCGCCGCTCTTCGCCGCCATGAGATCGCTGCGGAAGTCCGCGTCCTTGAGCATGCGGGAGATCTTCGCCAGGGCCTTGAGATGCTGGCCCGTCGAGCTCTCCGGCGCCATGAGCAGGAAAAAAATGTGGACGGGTTTCCCGTCGATGGCATCGAAGTCGATCCCCTGACGGCTGCGGCCGAAGGAGATCACCAAGCGATCGAGGCCTTTGAGCTTGCCGTGGGGGATGGCGATCCCGTCCCCGATACCGGTGCTGCCCAGCTTTTCCCGCTCGAGAAGCACATCGACAGTGGCCCCCGGTGTCAGACCCTTCTGATCGCGGCTGAAAATCTCCGACAACTCCGCGAGGACGGCACGCTTGGACGTGGCTTTCAGTTCGTCGATGATATAGTCCCTGTTGAACATGTCGGTGATCTGCATGGGGAAATCTCGTCCGTTCAGCTGTTGGCCTCGAGCAGTGCGAAATTCCCATCCTCTCGACGGTAGATGACGCTGATGTTTTCCGACTGCGCATCGCGGTAGATGACGAAGCGGTTCCTGGAGCCTTCCATCTCGATCATGGCCTCTTCCAGGGACATGGGCTTCAGCACGACCCTGCGCGTCTCGACGACCCGGGCCCGCGACTCCTCCTCGAAGCCCGCGGAGGCGTCGCTCGCGCCGCCCTTCTCCTCGGCACGGTTCGTACCGGCTTTGTGGTCGCGGCTCTTCTCCTTGTGCTTCTTGATCTGGCGTTCGATCTTGTCGATCACGCTGTCGATCGCCAGTTGCATGTCCTTGGCCTCTTCCTTGCCGACGAGGTTGATGCCCTTGGCCATGATGTTGACTTCGGCCACGTTGCGGAACTTCTCAACGGAGAGGACGACGTGGGCCTCCACGGGTTTGTCGATGTATTTCTGGATCTTGCTCAGCCGTTCCGTCACATAATCCTTGAACCAACTTTCCGACCCCGTATTCCGAAAGGTCACGGAAACCTGCATGTGTTCGCGCCTCCTCATCCTGAGTTGTCGGGTTGTCCCGTCCTTGTCCGGTATCCTTGCAAGAAGGACGCCCCGGGCGGGGGGGCAAGACGGCCGGCCGTTCATGTCGCGGGGAATTCGCACGGCGGCTTCATGCCGGTTCCCGGCGGCATCCGCCGTGCAAGGTGCCGTTTCCGTCTGAAAATAAGCTCTGCCTTATAGGCCAGAGCCCTTGCAATGTCAATCAGTTTTTGGGCTTGATAAAAAATTTCTTGCGCTTGGACGAGGGAAGGATCCCCATCATTTCCCGGTATTTGGCAACGGTCCGCCGGGCAATCGAGATCCCCTGCCCGCTGAGGATATCGACGATTTCGCTGTCGCTCAGGGGTTTGCGGGCGTCCTCGCCGCTGATGATCTTCCGGATCTCTTCCTGGACGCTCTTCGAGGCGATCGTGTCGCCGCTCGTCTTGCTGATGCTGCTGTTGAAGAAATACTTGAGTTCGAAGATCCCCCGCGGCGTGTGCATGTACTTGTTGGTCGTCACGCGGCTGATCGTGGACTCGTGCATCTCCACGTCGTCGGCGACGTCGCGCAGCACCAGCGGCTTGAGGAAGTGGATCCCGTTGTCGAAAAATTCGCGCTGGAACTTGACGATGCTCTCGGTGACCCGGAAAATCGTCCTCTGGCGCTGCTGGATGCTCTTGATGAGCCACGTGGCCGACTGGAGCCTTTCCTTGATGTATTTCTTGCAATCGTCGGCGCTCTGGGCACCCTCCGCGCCGCCCCCCAGGATTTCGCGGTAGAAGTTGCTGATCCGCAGCCGGGGGAGCCCCTCGTCGTTCAGGATGATCTTGTACTCCTCGCCCACCTTGAAGACGAACACGTCGGGAATGATGTACTGGGGCCCCTCGTCGCTGTAGACGAGCCCCGGCTTGGGGTCCATGCGGCTGATGAGGAAAATGGCATCCAGCACATCCGCCAGGGGGATCTTCAGCTTCTTGGCGATGTTGTTGTAGTTTTTCGTCTCCAGGTCATGGAGGTAGTCGCGGATGATTGTCTCGATCAGGGCGTGCGAGGCGCCCACGTAGCGGGCCTGCAGCAGGAGGCACTCGCGGAGGTCCCGTGCCGCAATCCCCGGCGGGTCGAATTCCTGGATCCGGGCCAGCACCTTCTCGACAACCTCGACACCGACTTTTTCCTGCTCGGCGATCTCTTCGACGGTGGCCGCGAGGTAGCCGCTCGTGTCCAGGTTGCCGATTATCTGCTCGCCGATTCCGCGCTCCGCTTTCGAGAGCCGGGAGAGTCCCAGCTGCCACATCAGGTGGTCCGTCAGCGTCGTCTTGCGGGACAGCATGTTCTCCCAGGACGGTCCCTCGTCCTCCTCGCGGTCGTAGGTCACCCGCATGGGGCCGTAATCCTCGAGGTAGCTGTCCCAGTCGAAATCCTCTTTTCCGTCCCCCTCGCCCGTCACCTCGCCGGTGCGCTCCGCGGTCTTGACCTCGTCGACCTCCGGCGCCGGCGCCCCTTCCTCGCCGAATTCCTCGCTGGCACGCTCCTCGAGCAGGGGGTTCTCCTCCATCTCCTGCTGGATCATGTCGATCAGCTCGATCCGGGATAGCTGGAGCAGCTTGATCGCCTGCTGCAGCTGGGGCGTCATGATCAGCTGCTGGCTGAGTTTGAGGCTTTGCTTGAGTTCGAACGTCATGCCGTCCTGCCTGCTGAGGTCCTAAAACCTGAAGTCGTCGCCCAGGTAGAATTTCCGGGCAATTTTACTCTCCGCGATCATGTCGGGCAAGCCCTCGATCAGCACCGTCCCCTCGTTGAGGATGTAGGCCCGGTCGCACACCGAGAGCGTTTCCCGCACGTTGTGGTCCGAGATGACCACCCCGATGCCCTTGGACTTGAGCTTCTGGATGATCTTCTGGATATCCGCCACGGCCAGCGGGTCGATCCCCGCGAACGGCTCGTCGAGCAGGATGAACCGCGGCGACGTCACCAGCGCCCGGGTGATCTCGACCCGCCGTCTCTCCCCTCCCGAGAGGGAGTAGGCCTTGCACGCGGCCAGGTCGGTGAGATCGAGTTCCCCCAGCAATTGTTGGAGCCTATTCTTCCTCTCCTCGCCGTCGATGTCAAGCGTTTCGAGGATCGCCAGGATATTTTCCTTGACAGTCAGTTTCCGGAACACGGAGGGCTCCTGGGGCAGGTAGTTGATGCCCTTGCGGGCCCTCACGTACATGGGATCCCGGGTGATCTCCTCGGCATCGAGGAAGATGCGGCCGTCGTCGGGCTTGATGAGGCCGACGATCATGTAAAAGGTCGTCGTCTTGCCCGCTCCGTTGGGGCCCAGAAGGCCCACGACCTCGCCCGGGCGGATCTCCAGGTCCACGCCGCTGACGACCTTGCGCCCCCCGTACACCTTGGTCAATGCCCTGGCTTCGAGCTTGCTCATCGGCTGCCGTGTCCCGGTTGCCCGGGCGCGCGTTGCGGCTACTCCTTTTTCTTTTTCCCCTTGGACTCGTCGGGGTAGATGGTCGCCGTGACCCGCTTGCCCGAAGAGCTCTCGACGACCCCGCGGTTCTCGTTGAGGAGCACGACGACGCGGTCGCCGGTGACGACATTGCTGCCCTCGCGCATGACGGGGTTGCCGGTGACGACGATGCGCTGCTCGTCACTGTAGAAAACGGCCTGATCGCCCGTGACGATGCGGTCCTTCTCGGTGATGCGCACATTCCCCTTCGAAACGATGCGGTCGATGTCCCCGGCCTGTGCCGCGGGTCCCGCGGCCTTCTTCCCCTCCGCCTTTTTCTTGAAGTACAGCACCAGGGAGTCGCTCTTGATGACGCGATCGCCCTGGGT